>CABSAH010000079.1 GCA_902475645.1 uncultured Christensenellaceae bacterium
ATCACAGCCTGTCGCCCAAAATGTTCATTGTAAGCGTAAAATAAACCAATATGCTCGCCGCGTCCGTAACGGTTGTTAGTATGGGCGTTGCCATAAGCGCGGGGTCAAGCTTCAGCTTTTTTGCAAGCATGGGCAAAAGGCAGCCGAGCGACTTTGCAATGCATATGGTTGCAATAAGCGTAAGCGAAACTATGGCGGCAACGGCTATATCCTGATACTGTATGGCAATGCGCACAAAATTGATGAGCGCAAGCCCGGCGCTTACCAGCAGCGCCACGCGGATTTCCTTGAACCAAACCTTTGCCGCGTCGCAGGGCTCAATTTCGTCCAGCGCAAGGCCGCGTATAACCATTGTTGAGGCCTGCGTGCCGCTGTTTCCGCCCGTATCCATAAGCATGGGTATAAAGCTTACAAGCAGCGGTATTGCGGCTATTGCCGCTTCAAAATGCTCCAGCATTGCGCCCGTTATCATGCTTGAAAGCATAAGCACCACAAGCCACACTATCCTGTTTTTTGCAAGCTTCCATATGGGCGTTTTCAGGTATTCCTCCTCGCTGGGCGCCATACCTGCCATCTTTTCAAAGTCCTCCGTGTTCGCCTCCTGCAATACGTCCACCGCGTCGTCAACGGTGATTATGCCAACGAGCCTTTCCTCGTTATCCACCACCGGCAGCGATATCATATCGTATTTGGAAAACAGCTTCGCGACTTCCTCCTTGTCGTCCAGCGTATGCGCATGGATAACGTTCGTGTTCATTATGTCCCCCACCATGGCCTTGGGGTCGGCAAGCAGCAGCTCCCTTATTGTAACAACGCCCTCAAGCTGCCTTTCGCCGGATATAACATAGCTTGTGTATATTGTTTCCTTGTCTATGCCCGTGCTGCGTATAACGTCAAACGCCTGAGCTACGGTAAGCCGCGGCTTCAAATAAACATATTCGTTCGTCATCAGGCTTCCGGCCGAATCCTCCGGATACCTTAAATATTCGTTTATGAGCTTTCTGTTTTCGCTGCTGGATACCTGCATCAGCTTTTTTACCACGTTTGCGGGCATTTCCTCTATCAGGTCAACATAATCGTCCAGATACATGTCGTCCAGTATATAGCTAAGCTCCGTATCGCTTAGCATTTCAACAAGCTTCTGCTGCACGTCGCTATGCATATATGCAAATGTTTCCGCCGCCGTTTCCTTTGGAAGCAGGCGGAACAGCCTAAGCAGCGTTTCAGGCTCCTCGTTTTCGTCGAATATTTCCTCTATCGCCTCGGCAACGTCAACCTCGTTCATGTCCCGAACGAGCGACTTTACCGCGCCGTATTGTTTGTTCTGCAAAAGGGAAAGCAGCTTTTCAAGCAATTCGTTGTTGTTTATCATGGCAAAACCTCCTTATTGGGCAGGCGGCGTGCCATGCGCGTAAGATATGCAAAGCAGATGTGCGCATCAGCGCACAGCCGTATGAACAGCATTATCCATCGCCGCGAACAGGCCGCCCTTATATTCTGTTTCAGTTACGCTACTGGGATATGGCCCTGCGTCCATGGTTAAATACGCTGTCCTTTCTTTTTTATTCGCGCGCTTGCGCTAAGCTTTATTTTACCACGCAAAAAGGCGGCTTTGCAACCGCCCCGCAATGATTTGACCCAATATTTTTTGTCCCTCAATGCGAAAGGAATATTTCCACAAATTCGTCTATGTCCGCCTCGGTAATATCCGGCTTTGCCATATAGCCCAAAATCATGGAAAAGAACGCGCCCGAGCGCGCGCGTATTGTACGCGCATCGTTTGATTGCAGCTTTAAGGAGCCAACCTCCAGCATCAGCGCCCATTTTTTGCTCATGCCGTCCATAAGCGCGCCCAGCTCCCCGCCCGCAACCGCCGCATGGGATACAAGCACAACGTGCAGCCTTGTGTGCATATCATCCCAAAATAGCTCCCGCAGCAGGTTTTTCATGGCCTTATGCGCATCGGTATCGCGCTGCAAGCCCTCTGCCCATGCAAGCAGCGTATCGCCCATCCAGTCGCCATGGGTACGCGCCGTATCCGCAATAAGCCCATCCTTTGCAGGATAGTAATAGTACAGCGTCCCCTTTGCAATGTCGGCGGCCTTTGCAATGTCGTTAAGGCTTGCGCCGTCCGCCCCGCGCTCCGTAAAAAGCCGCGCCGCCGTTGCTATTATAAGGCTCTGCACGCTGTCGTAATTCTGCCGTTTGCTCTTCATGCCGCTTCCCCCCCCTTATGCATGACGGCTCATTTGTCTATATTTATAACGTTCCTCGCCCACGAGCCGGATATCAGTATGGGCAATGCTATAATGAACTTAATTATATCGGCCGCTTCAACGCAGGCATATACCCAGCTTACGTCCATATCCGTCCAATAGCACAGCACATACGCAATCGGCACAACCACCGCCAGCGTAAACACGCTGTCCAGCAGCAGCGTTATAAGCGTTCTGCCGCCGCTCCTTATTGTGAAGTAGGATGCGTGCGCAAGCGCATGTATCCATAGTGTGCAGCCCGCGGCAACGAGCATACCGCTCGTCATTTCCCTGACATTCTGCTCAACATTGTATATCAATGGTATAACGTCGCTTAGCGCAACTACCAATACGCCTATCAGCACATGTACCACGAAGGATACGAATATAAGCCGCGCGTCCGTGCGCCGTGCCTCCTCTATATCCCCCGTGCCGAGCTGCTGACCTACCATTATGGCTATTGCCGAACCCATTGCAAACATTATTATGGCAAAAACCTGCCAAACGGTGCTTGTTATGTTCGTTGCGGCAACAACATCCAGCCCGCGGTATGAGAAGCACTGGTTCTTAACCGCCATTGCCGTGCTCCAAAGGAATTCGTTGGCAAGCAGCGGGGCGCCCGTTATGGCTATTTTCTTCACAAGCTCAGCCGGTATTTTAAGGCTTTTCAGCGCGCCGCGCAGATAATGATACTTATCAAGCCTTCTGTAAGCGTATATGAGTATATACACAATTTCAATATACCTTGCAATAACCGTTGCTATTGCCGCGCCCGTAACGCCCATTGCCGGCGCGCCGAATTTGCCGTATATGAGCGCGTAGTTGAGCACGCAGTTGGTAAGTATTGAAATAATGCTTGCCCGCATGGGTACAACCGTTTCGCCCGCTTCCCTCAGCGTTGTGCCGTAAACCTGGCTTAGCATGAACGGCGGCAGCCCCCACAGCATAACGTACATATAGTCCTTGGCCTGCGCCAACGTTGCGCCCAGCGTTTCCGCTGTGTTTACCTCTTCATTCAGGTAAAGCCATATCAG
The DNA here is from genome assembly GCA_902475645.1 of uncultured Christensenellaceae bacterium. Taxonomy (GTDB): domain Bacteria; phylum Bacillota; class Clostridia; order Christensenellales; family CAG-138; genus Phil1. Next base: position 3,290 of record CABSAH010000079.1, read on the forward strand.
GTTTTCCCCAAAAAGGGAAAGTATAAGTATTGCCGCAAACGAAATGAGTGAGCCTATTATCAATTTGGTTCTGAAGCAATGCCTTACGCCCTCGTCGTCATTCACGCCGGCGTACTGCGCCGAATATATGCTTGGCCCAGAAAGCGAACCGAATATGCTCAAATTGAATATGAACATGAGCTGGTTCACTATTGCAACGCCGGATATGGCGGCGGTGGAAAGCGCGCCGACCATAACATTATCCAGCAAATTTACAAAGCTGGTTATGCCCTGCTGAATAACAATGGGTATAAGCAGCTTTATTACGCTTTTGTAAAACGCCCTATCCCCTATAAATGTGCTTTTTATGCGCTGCATAGCGCCTTTTTCCTCCATAGTGTTATTTCCTCGTTACCCTTATGCTAATATCTACTCCGTCCGCCCTGTCGTTCTGCTCAACCTCAACCGTCATGCCCGATTCCCTCAGTTGGTTCACGGCTTGGTTTATGGTGTTCATGAACAGCCTGTAATCGCGCACTATGCGCATAAGCTTCGGGCGCGGCTTTGCTCCATCCTGCTTGTCATCATATGCCTTATTCAGCGTTTTTTCAACCATCTGCTCGGTTTCCTTAACGCTCAGGCCCTTTTGGGCAATCTTTTCCACGGCTTCAAGCCGCTGCCCGTCATCCGGCAGCTTCAGCAGCGCCCTTGCGTGGCGCTCGCTCAGCCGCTTTTCGGTCATGGCGGCCTTAACATCGTCCGAAAGCTTCAGCAGCCTCAGCTTGTTCGCTATTGAGCTTTGGCTCTTGCCAAGGCGGCTTGCAAGCTCCTCCTGTGTAAGGCCGTATGTTTCAAGCAGCTTTTGGTAGCATTGCGCCTCCTCAAGGTAGTGCAAATCCTCCCTTTGCAGGTTCTCTATCAGCGCCATCATGGCGCTTGATTCATCCTCTATATCCTGCTGAACTATGCAGGCAACCTTTTCCATGCCAAGGCTCGTTACCGCCCTTAGCCTGCGCTCCCCCGCAACAAGCTCGTATCCATCCTCAACCTTTCTTACCAGCAGCGGCTGCAATAAGCCCACCTGCTGAATGGATTGGGCAAGCTCGGCAATGCTCTCCTCGTCAAACGTGGCGCGCGGCTGATAGGGGTTTGGGTGTATGGAGGCTACGTTCACCTCCGCAAGCCGCTTTGAACCCTTTGCGCCGTCGCTGTTTCTTATAAAGTCGAACACAGGCATAACTTTAAGCCCTCCTTATTATCCGTTTACCTTCCGCAAAATTCCTACTTTACGTATGCGATATTTTACATCAGCCCGCAAAAGCGCACAAGCCCTAAAAATCCGCTTCGGCGCGCTATCGCATTGCCGCCGCACGATGATATCAAAAAGCGGGCGCTTCCGTCAACACAATAGTATCACAGCGGATTCTTTGCCGCCATGCCCGCCTTGCGCGGATACGCCTTTGGCGTGGGGGCGAGCTTTTTTGCCGCAATAACGTATCTTTCGCCCCATGCGCATGGGTATTCTATAAGCTGCGCCTCAAGGCAAAGCCTGTTCATGGCGTTTCGGGCGGCCTCGGCCTCCTCCTTCGCCGCCGCGCCCTTGTACATTATGCTCAGCCCGCCCTTTTTAACGAACGGCGCCGTCCATTCGGCAAGCACCCTTGCGTTAGCTACGGCGCGGCTCAGCGCAACATCGTATGCGTCCCTGTGCGCGGCTGCGCGGCCGGCGTCCTCGCTGCGCATATGCAGCGTCTTAGCCCTGCCCTCAAGCTCCAATGCGCGTATTACTTCATTCAAAAATACAAGGCGCTTATTAAGGCTGTCCAGCAGCGTAACGGTTATATCCTGCCGCATTATCATAAGCGGCACTCCCGGAAACCCCGCGCCCGTGCCAACGTCTATGCACCTGGCGTTTTGGGGTATAAGCTCCATCGGCAGCAGCGAATCGGCAAAGTGCTTTTCCGCCACCTCACGTTCGTCGGTTATGGCGGTCAGGTTCATCTTTTCGTTCCATTCAATCAAAAGCTCATAGTATTTTATGAACTTATTCGCCTGCTCCCCGTTCGCCCCGGGTATAAGGGAAAGTATCGCGTCCTTAGTCATTGGCCCTCCCCGCGGCGCTTTAGCCAAATCATAAGCACCGCTATGTCCGCGGGCGAAACCCCGCTTATCCTGCTTGCGCGGCCAAGGCTTTCCGGCTGCATTTTGTTAAGCTTCTGCCGCGCCTCTATCCTAAGCCCCGCTATATCGCCGTAATCCGTTCCCTTAGGCAGCAGCGCATTTTCCATTTCGCTGAATTTTTCAACGTGCAGCCGCTCCTTTTCAATATATCCTGCGTAGCGTTCGTTCAGCTCAACCTGCTCCGCCGCCTCCGCGCTTATATCGTCCACCTTTTCGGGATAGAGCATAACAAGGTCGCTGTAGCCTATGCCGCGCCTTCTCAGCAGCTCGCTCAGCTTTATGCCCGTCTTTGGCGGGGTCTCGCCGCGGCTTTCCATAAGCTTTATCAGCTTTCCCTCCGGCGGTACGGATTTTTCAAGCCTCAGCCGTGCTTTGGCTATCTCCTGCTGCTTTTTCATCAGCCGCCCGTAGCGTTCGTCGGATATTAGCCCCGTCCTTCTGCCAAGCTCCGTCAGCCGCTCGTCCGCATTGTCCTGCCTCAAAAGCAGCCTGTATTCGGCGCGGGAGGTCATCATGCGGTATGGCTCGTTCGTGCCCTTTCCGGTAAGGTCGTCGCACAATACGCCTATATAGGCATCGGCGCGGGAAAGTATAAGCGGCTCCTCGCCCCTTATCCAAAGCGCGGCGTTTATTCCGGCGTAAAGCCCCTGCGCGGCGGCCTCCTCGTAGCCGGAGCTGCCGTTCATCTGCCCCGCAAAGAACAGCCCCGCAACATCGCGGCTCATAAGCGCATTGTTGAGCGAAAGCGGGTCTATGCAGTCATACTCTATTGCGTAGCCGTAGCGGGTAATGTGGCAATTCCTCATGCCGGGTATTGTTTTAAGCATATCCCGCTGCACGTCCGCAGGCAGGCTTGTGCTCATGCCCTGAACATACATTTCGTCGGTCGATAAGCCCTCCGGCTCTATAAAAAGCTGATGCCTGTCCTTATCCGCAAAGCGCACCAGCTTATCCTCTATGCTTGGGCAATAGCGCGTGCCCGTTGCGCTGATAAGGCCGGAATACATGGCGCTGCGGTTTATATTGTCAAGTATCACCCTATGCGTTGCGGCGTTGGTATAGGTAAGGTAGCACGGCCGCTGCACGCGGTAATCCATATCGTGCAAAAACGAAAACGGCCTTGCGGGGCTGTCCCCGTGCTGCACCTCCATTTCGCCCAGGTCAAGCGTCCGCCCCAGCACGCGCGGCGGCGTGCCGGTTTTGAACCGCCTAAGCTCAAAGCCAAGCTCCCTAAGCGACGCCGATAATCCTTCCGCGCGGGCAAAGCCGCTCGGCCCCTGCTCCCAAACGCGGTCGCCTATCAATATGCGGCTTTTGAGGTATACGCCCGTTGCGACTATAACCGCCCTGCACTCTATGCGCTCGCCCTCGCTTTTAACCCCGCCGGAAAGCCTGACCGCGCTTATGCGCCCATGCTCCGCCTCTATTGCGGCGCATTCGCCCTGAATCAGCGTAAGCCTCTGCTCCGCTTCAAGCGCGCGCTTCATCCGCTCGTGATAGCGGCGCTTGTCCATCTGCGCGCGCGGGGAATATACCGCGGGGCCTTTGCCGGTATTGAGCATGCGCATCTGTATGAATTCATCGTCCGCCGCAAGCCCCATTTCGCCGCCGAGGGCGTCTATCTCCCTTACAAGCTGACCCTTGGACGTGCCGCCTATTGCGGGGTTGCATGCCATAAGCGCTATTGAATCAAGGTTAAGCGTTATCGCCGCCGTATTCAGCCCCATGCGCGCGCACGCAAGCGCGGCTTCGCATCCGGCATGGCCTGCGCCAAGCACCACTACATCATAGCCGGCCATCTGCTTTTTCATCTCCCCCGTCGGCCTTAGGTTTATTCTTCATGCTCCGCTCCAATTCGTCGCGGAATTTATCATAATATTGCTTTAGCTGCTCCGCCATGGCGTTCTGCGGCCCCATGCTCATAAGGAACTTTGCCTTTTCAAGCCGTTTTTCGCGGCTTATGCGTATATGCTCGCGGAGCTGCTCGTATTTTACAACTATCTGCTTTTCGTCCGCAAAGCGCTTTATCTTAACCATAAGCGCCGTGGCGTTAACGACGTCTATAATAAACACGCCGTAGAAAAAGCCTATTATGAATGAAAACGCAAGGTTATTGGAAAGCCACACAAGCGCCCCTTCCATGCGCGGATGGATAAGAAAATAATAAAGCGCGCTGAGTATTGCCCAGCCGAGCGTGAATTTGGGGCATATTATGCCCTGTATATTGCCCCACTGCTTGGAATAATCCCAAAGCTTAACGTGCATTCCCTTTATGAATATAAGCCCCGCAATGTATTCAACAAGCGTTACCGCCGCCGCCATTACCGCGAACAGCACGGCCTTCCTAAGCGCCGTATTTTCAATGGGTATATATTTTTCAAGCAGCGACAGCAGAAACAATACGCACAAGCTGAACCCGTACAAAGGCAAATAGGGTCCCGAAAGGAACCCCGGA
>CABSAH010000080.1 GCA_902475645.1 uncultured Christensenellaceae bacterium
TCGCCAAACGGGAAGAACGCATCGCTGCCGACCGTTACGCCGGACTGTGTGGCAATCCACGCCTTCTTTTCCTCTGCACTCAGAACATCGGGGCGCACCTTGAATATGCCTTGCCACACGCCTTCCGCCAGCACGTCCTCATATTCATCGGATATATAAACATCTATGGCATTGTCCCTATCGGGGCGGCGTATATTTTCGGCAAATTGCAGCCCGAGGACCTTTGGATGCTGGCGCAGATACCAGTTATCCGCCTTTTGCCCCGCAAGGCGCGTGCAATGGATGCGGCTCTGCTGACCCGCGCCCACGCCTATGGCCTGACCGTCCTTTACATAGCATACGGAGTTGGACTGGGTATATTTAAGCGTTATTAGGGCCACAATCATATCTATTTTTGCGGCCTCCGGCAACGCCTTGTTTTCGGATACAATGTTTTTAAGCATGTCCTTATCTATAACAAGATTGTTGCGGCCCTGTTCAAACGTAATGCCAAACACATCCTTGTACTCCGTGGCGGCAGGAACATAGCTTTGGTCTATACGAACCACATTATAGTTGCCCTTCTTCTTTGTTTTGAGTATTTCCAGCGCCTCATCGGTATAGCCGGGGGCGATTATGCCGTCGGAAACCTCGTCCTTTAGATACATGGCTGTGGCGGCATCGCAAGCATCCGACAGCGCGGCCCAGTCGCCGTATGAGCAAAGGCGGTCAGCCCCGCGCGCGCGGATATAGGCGCAGGCAATGGGCGAAAGCTCGGCGGCGGGATCGACAAAATATATCCTTCTATCCACCTCGCTAAGAGGCAGACCCACGGCGGCGCCGGCAGGTGAAACGTGCTTAAAGCTGGCAGCGGAGGGCAGACCGGTTGCGGCCTTCAGTTCCTTTACAAGCTGCCATGAGTTAAGTGCATCCAGTAGATTTATATAGCCGGGCTTTCCGTTCAAAACGGTAAACGGCAGGTCGGAGCCATCCTTCATGAAAACCTTGGAAGGCTTTTGATTGGGATTGCAGCCGTATTTCAGTTCCAATTCGTTCATATCTATATGTTCTCCTTAATCGCCAAGATTTTTGTTAAACAGGCGTACTTCGCCGTTCACATTTGCATAAAGGGATACTTTATTGTCCGCATTCAGTGCGGCCCATACCTCGTCAGGCTTAGGAACCGTGACCTCCATCGGTTCGCCGGCAAATGTGGGCAATGGGCTTCCGTCGCCCTGATAGGTGCTTATAAAATAGCCTTTGCCCTCATCCGCGCCCTCGTAGCAGAAGAATTCCCTAAGGCAGCGCCCGTTATTGCGCTTCAAAATGGATAGCTCAAATGAACCGTCTGCATTAAGCACGGCGGAAATGCGGGGCGTAAAGTTAGGGGAATCCGGCTCATATTCGCGCTTCATAAGCCCCTTGCGGAAGTCGCCGCTGGCGCATATGGTATCGGTCTGGTCGCCATTGGTTACAACAAGCGCGTCACCCAACTTCCTTACCGGATGATATATTATAAGGCTTGGGTCCTCAAGCTTGGCAGGATCGTGCGCCTCGGTACGGATGCCGTCATCAGTCGGGGCAAATATGCGGTTGCGGCTGTTTGCGCTTCGACCCATTATGAAATAATAAACAAGGTTTTTGCTTACAAGTATGCCCCGGCCGGGGTAGGGATTTTCCCGCAGAAAAGTAATAAAATCAAGCATTGCCATTCTCCTTTACGATTTGTTCCGAAACCATTTCCGCAGCGCGGGGCAATAGCTGCCATTCCGCCTGCTCCATTACCCGCCGCTGGAGAGTTTCGGGCGTATCATCCGGCAAAACGTCCACCGCTTTTTGCAGCAGAATACGCCCGCCGTCCAGAACTTCATTCACAAAATGCACCGTTGCGCCCGTCACCTTCACGCCCGCCGAAAGAGCGGCTTCGTGTACCTTAAGCCCGTACATGCCCGCTCCGCAGAAGGAGGGTATAAGCGACGGATGCACATTAAGTATGCGTGACGGCCAGCGGGAAGTGAAATTCGCGCTGAGTATGGTTAAAAAGCCCGCCAGAACAATCAGGTCAATTTCATGCTCCGCAAGCAAACAGGATAAAGCATCCTCAAAGGCCTCCTGACCGCCGCACAGCTTAGGCGATAAGGTCTTGGCGGGTATATCGGCATTTTCTGCCCGCGTAAGCGCATATGCTCCAGCGTTTGAGGATACCACAAGCGCTATTTGACCATGCGGCAGCATTCCCGCCGCCTGCGCGTCCAGCAATGCCTGTAAATTCGTGCCGCCGCCTGAAACCAGCACGGCAATCTTAGCTTTTTTCATAGTCGTTTTCTCCTTTGCAGACAGCCGCAAGCGGCGCGGCTTTTAGTGCATTCAGGCCAAGACTATTTTTTCGTCGCCATGGACGATTTCGCCGCAAGCATAAGCGTCTATCCCCTCCGCCTTCAATGCGGAAAGCGCCGCATCTGCGGTATTCGGACTAACGACCACCACCATGCCCACGCCCATATTGAAGGTATTGAACATATCGTGTTCGTCTATGCCGCCCTGCTTCTGCAACAGACTGAATATGGCTGGCGTTTTGAGGGAATCCCTGTTGATTTTTGCGCAAAGGCCATTGGGTATGCAGCGTGGAATATTTTCATAAAAGCCGCCGCCGGTAATATGGCTTATGCCCCTAACATCCGCGGCTTCAATGCAGCGAAGCACGGGCTTAACATAAATTACGGTAGGACGCAGCAGCGCCTCGCCCAGCGTTTCGCCAAGCTCGTCATAATATTTGCCAAGGTCGGCGTTTTCCACGTCAAACACCTTGCGTACAAGTGAATAGCCGTTGGAGTGGAAGCCCGATGAGGGCAGCGCCAGCACCACGTCCCCCGCCGCCATGCGGCCCGAATCGATTAGCTTAGGCTTATCCACAAGCCCAACGGTGAAGCCCGCCAAATCATAGTCATCAGCGGCCATCATGCCCGGATGCTCTGCCGTTTCGCCGCCGATTAGGGCGCATCCCGCCTGAACGCAGCCCTCCGCAACGCCGGATACGATTGCCGCAACCTTTTCGGGCACGTTCTTCCCAATGGCTATGTAATCAAGGAAAAACAGGGGCTTTGCGCCGCAGCATATTACATCGTTTACGCACATGGCCACGCAGTCTATGCCGATGGTATCATGCCTGTTCATAAGCTCCGCAAGGCGCAGCTTGGTGCCTACGCCATCGGTGCCTGATACGAGTATCGGCTCCGTCATGCCGGCAATGTTCAGGGCAAACAGGCCGCCGAAACCGCCGATATCGGAAACTACGCCCGGGATATAGGTGCGCTGAACGTCTGCGCGCATGAGCTTAACGCCCTTGTAACCGGCGGTTATGTCTACGCCGGCTGCCGCGTATGCGGCGGAGCTGGATTTTTCCATATCAATCATTCCTTTCCGTTCCAACAGTATGTACAAACCTTCTCACGATCTATGCCTATGGCCTCCATAACGCCGTCAAGAGACTGATAGCCGAGAGAATCAAAACCAAGCTTTTCGCATATGGACTTCAAAAGGCACTGTCCTCGCTCCGTGGTGGAATCGGCATATTCATCAAGATGCATATGCCCCTCGTCCCCCTCCAGCTCCTGCACCATGCGCCGTGCAAGCAGTTCCATATCGGAATTGCCGCGGGAGAAGTTCAAATATTTACAGCTATACATAATGGGCGGGCAGGCGGAGCGCATATGAACCTCCTGCGCGCCGGATTCATAGAGAAAATCAACCGTTTCCCTAAGCTGTGTGCCGCGGACAATGGAATCATCAACAAGCAGCAGCTTCTTTCCCTGTATCAGCTCGGGTACTGGTATCTGCTTCATCTTGGCAACCTGATTGCGGACGTCCTGATTTGTAGGCGTAAATGAGCGGGGCCATGTTGGCGTGTACTTCACAAAGGGACGTACAAACGGCTTGCCGCTGCGGTTGGCAAAGCCTATGGCGTGCGGCACGCCGGAATCCGGCACGCCTGCCACATAGTCAACCTGCGGCAGCCCTCCGCGCGCAATTTCATCGCGTGCCATAATCTCGCCGTTGCGATAGCGCATTACCTCCACGTTTACGCCTTCGTAATTGGAGTTTGGGTAGCCGTAATATGTCCAAAGGAAGCCGCATATCTTCATATCCTTGCCCGGAGGGGAAACGGTTTTGCAGCCCTCGCTGTTCAGCGCCACTATCTCCCGCGGGCCAAGCTCATGGGCATCCTCATAGCCCAGCTTGTGATAGGCGAACGATTCAAACGAAACGCACAGGCTGCCGTCCGGGTGCTTGCCCACAAGAACCGGCAAACGCCCAAGCCTATCCCTTGCAGCCAAAATGCCGTCCTTCGTCATCAGCAGTATTGTGATAGAGCCGCGAATCATCTCCTGCGCGTACAATATGCCGTCCACCAAATTTTCCTTCATGTTTATAAGGGCGGCTACAAGCTCCGAAACATTAACCTTTCCGTTGCTTTGCGCCATGAACTGATGTCCATGGTCGGAAAAATACTTTTCTATAAGCTCATCGGTATTGTTGATTATGCCAACCGTGCATATGGCATACAGTCCCAAATGGGAGCGCACCAGCAACGGCTGCGGGTCTGTATCGCTTATGCAGCCCATGCCAATATGCCCCTTAAGCTCGCGCAGGTCGCCTTCGAACTTAGTGCGGAAGGGGGTGTTTTCAATATCATGAATCTCGCGGACAAATCCGTTTTCATGCCCGTAGACCACCATTCCCCCGCGGCGCGTGCCCAGGTGGGAATGGTAGTCCGTGCCGAAAAACACATCAAGTCCCACATCGCGGTGGGAAAATGCTCCGAAAAATCCGCCCATTACGCAAAGAAAAGCTCGGAGAGCGTCATGGGATCAATATATTGACCATTCTTATAAACGCGCATGTTGCCGCTTGCCACTTCGTCGATTAGCATAACGCTGCCATCGGGAGCATAGCCGAATTCAAATTTGATATCATATAGCTCCATGCCCTTTCCCTTCAAATCATCGGCGACTATCTGCGTAATCCTCTGGGTTTGGGACTTCAGCTCCTCGTATTGCTCGTCGCTCATCACGCCCAATGCAACAAGTGCGTCCTTGGTAATCAACGGATCGCCCTTAGCATCGTCCTTAAGCGTGGTTTCAACATAGTATGGCAGGTCTGCGCCGGACTCGATAAGGTCGCCGTAGCGGCGGATGAAGGAGCCGACGGCCTTGCGGCGGCATATAACCTCCAAGCCGTGGCCGAAAACCTTGGCGGGAAGAACCTCCATTGTGGTGTTTTTCAAATCGGCGCCGACAAAATGGGTCTTTATTCCGGCGGCGTTAATCTTTTCAAAGAAATAGATGCTCATGCGCAGGTTCACATCGCCCACACCGTCTATCGTCAGGCCCACGGTATTCTCACCGGGATCGAACACGCCGTCTTTACCGGTGCAGTCATCCTTGAATTTAAGCAGGTAGTTGCCGTTATCCAGTGCGTAAACATCCTTGGTTTTGCCAGTGTAAACGAGCTTCATGATCATTCCTCCATAATGAATTTATTTTCGCTTCTTATCGGTTTTTTATCAGTCTTTATCAGGCAGGCGCTTTGCCTGCATTAAGCATCAGCAGCTTAGCTCCGCCTGAAGCTTTGCTTCCTTTGCGGCAATCTGCTTCGCCATGTCCGCCCGCTGCGCATCAAGCTTTGCGGATAGCGCATCGTCGTTTACGGCCAATATCTGCGCCGCAAGCACGGCGGCATTTTTAGCGCCGTTGATGGCCACGGTAGCCACGGGTATGCCGCTTGGCATTTGAACCGTGGCAAGCAGAGCGTCCAGCCCGTCCATAGCGCCGCCCTTCATGGGGATGCCTATAACCGGAAGCGTGGAATTGCCGGCGAAAGCGCCCGCCAAGTGTGCCGCCATTCCTGCGGCGCAGATAAGCACGCCAAAGCCGTTGGCGCGCGCGTTTTTTGCAAAGTCCGCAGCGGCGGCTGGAGAACGGTGGGCGCTTAGGATATGCGCCTCATAGGGGATGCCGAATGCTTCAAGCTGCTGACACGCCGCCTTTACAACCGGCCAATCAGAGTCGCTCCCCATAATAACTGCAACTTTTTTCATGCGATTCTCCTTATAAAATCAAATAAAAAAGGGTAAACCATTCACCATGGTCATCCATGGAAAAAGGTTTGCCCAGACGGTCGACAGTACGTATAACAGCAGGCTCCCATGTGGTGCTCCACGTTCCGTCAGTTGCCTGTGCTTCAATGTTTTAATTATCGCAGAACCGACAGCAAAAGTCAATTCCCGACACGGCATCATGCTAAATCACAATCAATGCTTTTCACACTTCTCCCGGCGGGATCTGCAACGGCGACTCCCGCCGAGATAGATTTTAGCCGCAGGGCTTTTGCCCCTTGCCCGTTATGCTCCCGCCTGCGATTCGCAGTAGATGCAGCGGTACACGCGCTTTTCGCGGTCGGTCAATATGAATTCCTGCGGCAGCTCCTGCTCAACGGAGGTAATACAGCGCGGATTCTTGCACTTCAGCACGCCGCGTATGCGCTCGGGCAGATTAAGCTTGCGCTTTTCCTTCAGCTCTCCGCCGCGTATTATGTTCACGGTTATGCTCGGGTCAACATAGCCTATCAAGTCCCAATCAAGCTCCATTTCGCGGTCGATTTTTATAATGTCCTTGCGGCCCAGCTTTCTGCTGGTGACGTTTTTAAGAATTGCAACGGTGCAGTCCAGTTCGCCAAGGCCGAGTATGCTGTACAGCTCCATTGACTTGCCCGCCGTTATATGGTCTATCACTATGCCGTTTTGGATGGCGTCTATTATCATGCCTTTTTCCTCCTTATAATATGGTTCGTTATTCTATGCCAAGCATTTTAAGTATAAGCGCCATGCGGATATACTTGCCGTACTGCACCTGCTTAAAGTAACAGGCGCGGGGGTCGTCATCTACCGCTACTGAAATCTCGTTCACGCGCGGCAACGGATGCAAAATGCGCAGATCCTCCTTTGCGCCGCGGAGCTTTTCGGGCGTTAGTATATAGCTGTCCTTCAGGCGCAGATAGTCCTCCTCGTTGAAAAAGCGTTCACGCTGAACGCGGGTCATATACAGAATATCAAGCTGCGGCATGACCTCCTCAAGCGAAGCGGACTGAATATAGGGTATGCCGGGATTCTTAATGTACTGCTCCTTAACATAGCGCGGAAGCTTCAATTCCTCGGGGGAAATAAGCACAAAGCGCACGTTCGGATAACGGCTCATGGCGGCTACAAGGGAATGCACCGTGCGGCCGAATTTAAGATCGCCGCACAGGCCAACCGTCAGCCCGTCAAAGTGCCCCTTCTCCCTATGTATGGTGAGAAGATCCGTAAGCGTTTGCGTTGGGTGGTTATGGCCGCCGTCGCCTGCGTTTATAATGGGTACGGGCGAGTGCATGGAAGCCACCAACGGCGCGCCCTCCTTGGGGTGGCGCATGGCGATTATATCGCTGTAACAGCTTACGGTGCGGATGGTGTCCGCCACGCTTTCGCCCTTGGCGGCTGATGAGCTTTTAGCCTCGGAGAAGCCGAGCACCTGTCCGCCAAGTGAGAGCATTGCGCTTTCAAAGCTCAAGCGGGTGCGTGTGGACGGTTCAAAGAAAAGCGTGGCCAATATTTTTCCGTCGCACTTGTGCGCATAGGCGGCGGGGCGGTCGATAATGTCGCAGGCCGTGTTTATCAGCTCCATAATCTCCTGCGGGGTAAGATCGAAAATATCTATAAGGCTGTTCATATCAGTTTGTTCCTCCTTTTGTTATCCAGCTTTCGTCGGACGGATTATCGCGGAAGGCCAGCAACCGCGAAACATCCGCTTCGGTGATGTAGTGTTCCTCCGCTCCCACGCGGACAACGGTGTCCAAATCCGTCAGGCTTACGTTGCGGAC
>CABSAH010000081.1 GCA_902475645.1 uncultured Christensenellaceae bacterium
AGCGGCAGATATATGCCCAGCGCCTTATAAAGGGAGGGGCTGCTCTTTTTGATGAACATTTCAACTATCTGCACCAGGCTGGCTATTACCAGTATGAAAACTATCGTTGAAAGATAGCTCAGCGTCAGCGGAAGCAGAATATAAGTATATATAAGATAGGTGAACAGCGACGCAAGACCCATTACGAACGTGACCGCAAGGCCCATGCCCGTTGCCGTTTCAACCTTGTTGGATACGCCCAGGAACGGGCAGTTGCCAAGGTATCGCGAGAATATGAAGTTATTGGTAAGCACGCAGTTTACCATGAACAGAAGAACCTTTGCTATGCCGCTCATGCGCGTATCACTCCTTTCTCATCGGCCTTTTTCTTTTCGGCCTTATTCATAAAGTAATTAGCTACGCCAAGCACCAATCCGAACACAAGGAAGCCGCCGGGCGCCATTATTGAAAGCAGCATAGGCTCAAAGCCTTCACCGAACAGGCTCAGCCCAAACACGCTGCCGTTGCCCAAAAGCTCGCGCACAATGCCTATTACGGTTATTGCCAGCGTGAAGCCCGCGCCCATGCCAAGGCCGTCCGCCGCGCTGAGCAGCACGCCGTTTTTGCTTGCAAATGCCTCCGCGCGCGCAAGTATTATGCAGTTGACCACTATAAGCGGTATGAACAGGCCAAGGCTTGCGTAAAGCGCCGGAACGAACGCCTTAACAAGCATTTCAACCAGCGTAACGAACGTGCATATTATCACAACGAACGCGGGTATGCGGATCTTGTCGGGTATTATGTTCCTCAAAAGGGATATGACCACGTTTGAGCCTACCAGCACGAACGTTGCCGCAAGACCCATGCCGACGGCGTTGGATGCGCTGGTGGTGGAGGCAAGCGTGGGGCATATGCCCAGCACAAGCCTCAGCGTGGGGTTTTCGTCCAGTATTCCGTTGAAGAATACGCTTGAAACTGTCTTTTGCTTTTTAGCCATTGGCCTTTTCCTCCTTCAGGCGGCCATAGAGCCGGGGTTTTACATATTTATCCAGAAGCGGGGTGACTATGTTCATAACGAGTATTGCGTATGTCACGCCCTCGGGATAGTTACAGAAGTTGCGGATTATAACCACTATTATGCCGCAGCCGGCAGCGTATATAAGCTGTCCTTTCGCGCTCATGGGGCTGGTTGTGTAATCCGTAGCCATGAATACCGCGCCGAGCATTACGCCGCCGCAGAGTATCGCCTGCACGGGGTCGTTGCCCAGTGTTGCGGAAAACACGAACACCACCGCCATAAACGTTACCGGTATGCGCCAGCTTATCACCTGACGGATAAGCATATATAGGAAGCCTATCAGTATGGCAGCCTTGCATACCTCGCCTATGCAGCCGGGTATTTTGCCAAGGAACATATCAAGATAGCTTGCCTCGTAGCCGGAAAGCACGGTTGCGCTCGTTGTTGCGTCCGCGCCGCTGAAATAGGTGGGCAGCACAAACGACGTCATGCGCACGGGCCAGCTTGCAAGCAGTATTCCGCGCGCGGCAAGCGCGGGATTTACAAAATTATCGCCTATGCCGCCGAAAAGCTGCTTTACGAGTATTATCGCAAGGCCGCTGCCTATAATCGGCAGCCACCACGGCGCCGTGGGCGGAAGGTTAAGGCCGACGAGCAAGCCCGTTACGGCGGCGCTCAAATCGCCTATTCTTATTGTTTTATGCGTAAGCCGCTGCCAAAGGTATTCAAACAGTATGGCGGAAGCCGTTGCAAGCGCAACCACTATTGCCGCGCTTACGCCGAAAAAGTATATGCCCGCAATGGTCGTGGGGGCCAATGCTATAAGAACATCCCCCATTAGGGAGCGGGTGTTCTGCGGGCTGCGCACATGCGGCGCGGTAGACATATAAAGGCTCATATTACTTCCTCCTTGCTGCGGCGGCTATTGCGTCCTTGGTATTCTTGAATGCCGCGGTCAGCCATCTTCTTGACGGGCAGGCATACGAGCAGCAGCCGCAAAGTATGCAGTCCATAACATGGTTGGCCTTTGCGCCTTCAAGATTGCCCGCATCGCAAAGATGCTTCAGCTTATACGGGTCAAGCCCCATGGGGCAGGCCTGTACGCAGCGCGCGCAGCGTATGCAGGGCTCTTCATCAACGCTCTTTGCATCCTTTTCATTGTATACCACAACGCCGCCGTTGGCCTTGGCAACGGGTATATCCGCGCTTGCGGTGCAGGCGCCGGTCATGCCGCCGCCCATAACAATCTTTGCGGCTTCCTCGCTGTATCCGCCGCATTCGCCTATCATGTCCGCAACAACGGTGCCTATCCTTACGCGCAGGTTGGAAGGATTTATCACCTTGCCCGTAACGGTGGTTATGCGGCTTATAAGGGGCTTGCCGTCCGTTACGGCGTCCGCTATGGCGGCGGCGGTTGCAACGTTGGTCACTATCGTATGCACCTCTATGGGCAGCTTGCCGCTTGGTACCTGGCGGCCTGTCACGGCATGGATAAGCTGCTTTTCACCGCCCTGCGGGTATTTGGTTCTAAGCACCGCTATCTCCACGCCCTCGCGCCCTGCGGCAGCCTTGCGCATGGATTCGACGGCCTCCATTTTATTGTCCTCTATTGCTATTACGCCGCGCTTTACGCCAAGCGCGCGCATTTCCGCGCGGAGCCCGTCCACTATGCGGCGCGGCTCCTCTATCATCAGCCGGTAGTCCGCCGTAAGGAACGTTTCGCATTCCGCGCCGTTCAGTATTATCGTATCGCAGGTTTTACCCTCAGGCAGGGTAAGCTTTACATGCGCAGGGAAGCTTGCGCCGCCCATGCCGCAAATGCCCGCCGCCTTGATTGCGGGTATTATAAGCGCGGGGTCAACGGTTTCCACGTTGCCGTAGCCCTGTATGCCGTCCGCCCATTCGTCGGCAAAATCATTCTGTATGCATACGCACATTACGGGTCCCGCGCCCGTTATAAGCCGCGGCTCAACGGCCGTGACCTCGCCCGATATGCTGGCGTGTACGGGAAGGCCCAAGCCGCCTACGGGTTCGCCAATAAGCTGGCCTATCTTAACATGATCGCCCTTGCTTACGCAGGGTTTTGACGGGGCCCCGAGATGCATACTCATGGGAATGACCACCGAATCGGAAACAAAGTCCCGTATCGGGGCATTTCTGGTGGGCAGCTTGCCCTCGTGCTGGGAATGCAGAGGATGTACGCCGCCCTTGAAGGAATACTTTGGCAAACAAAGCACCTGCCTTTCGAATTGATGCGGAATATGATGTAATAAAAATGCAAAAATGCATGCGAACATAGTTACGCCTACCATTGCTATCCGTGCTATTATAGCACACTATTTTTCGCGCGTGTAGTACTTTATATTTGTTAGTTTTTTAACTTTTGCCCTGATTTGCTATACTTTACGCGCATTATGTGTTATACTTTTGTCATGGATAATTACGCCAAGGGGCAAACAGGGAATATAATATATAAAACTGCCGTAAAGCACGGTTTTGCAGGGGTACGATTGCTAAAATTGCACAGGCTTGATGCATGGCGCAAATATTCCGCGCTTTACGGTACGGCTTGCGCCATGCCGCACGATATTGCCGCCGCATACCCCGACGCAAGTGCCGCGGCGCTTTTTATATGGGCATACGCCCCGTATGAAAACGGCGGGCATATTTCCGCATACTATCCCGCAAGCAACGCCTGCTACCATGCGGCAAGGGCTGCCGAGGCGGAGCTGAACGCGGCGGGCATAGCGGCGCAGAGGGCGTTTATACCCGCGCGGGCGCTGTGCATTGCAAACGGGCTTGGGCGTCAGGGCAAAAACGGGCTGCTGAGCATTGCCCCCTACGGCACGCGCATTGCGCTTGAAACGATGATAATATATTCTCCCGCCGAGCCGGACGTTTTTTTGCCGTCCGATGCGGACGTTTGTCCCGAGGGCTGCACAATATGCATGGCCGCCTGCCCAATGGGGGCAATAACAAAGGACGGGCTTAACGTGAAGCGCTGCATGCGCTACATAATGAACGAGGGCTATACCGATGAGATTCGGCAAAAGCAGCAGACCTTTTTGGGCTGCGAAATATGCCAAGCCGTATGCCCTAAAAACGCGGGGCTTAAAAGGCAGGCGGTGCCTGCGGATATGGCGGCGGCGTTTGAGCTTGGGCGGCTGATAGCGGGGGATGCGAAGGCCGCGCGCATTATAGCGGGAAAGAATATAACCGGAAACGGGCGGCTGACAATGGAGGCGATAGCGTTTGCGGCGCGGGAGGGCCGATGCGGGGCGGAGATACGCGCCTGCCTCAATTCCCCGTTTGAACGGGTGCGCGATGCGGCAAAATGGGCGTTAGACCGCTATTTTGGAGGAATTTAACAATTTTAGCCGTATCGCAAAGGAAACGTTATCTAAACATAATCAAAGTTTGAGACTTTTGTAATACTTTTGTGATGCTTTTTCCGCCGCAATGCTCTATAATACTAATCAGAAAGAGAGAGCAGCCTTTCAAAAGAGCAAACAACAGGATTACCGGTCCATTGGCAACATTGGGCCGATTATTCTTTTTGGCGATTGATTGAAATTGCCGCATAGTATATAATTTAAGCAAACAAACCATCCCCATAGGAGGGCATAAACATGGAAAAGCAGAACCCCGAAAAAAAGGACAAGCGGGTGCCGCTTGCGGAAAACGTAAGGGAATTTGAGGAGCGCCGCTTTATAGGCAGGCGCACGCATATAGCGGCAAAGCAGGGCACGGCGGGCCAAAAGGCACGCGAGTTTTTGCTGAGCCTTAAGCAGGACGGCACGGTGGATGAGCTTAAAACGATTATGAAGGAGGAAGCCGAGTATATTGTCGGCATATGCTCCAACTTCACCTCCAAGGGATACGATTACTGGATTGCGGCCGAGGTTGCGGAGGATACGCCGCTGATGGACGGATACGAAACAATTTCCGTCCCCGCGGGAACATATGCATATTTTGAATGCGAGGGCGGCACGAACGAGGCGCTTACGGCCTGCTGGACAACCATTTACAACGAATGGTTCCCGAAATCCGGATATACTCACAACGGCACGCAGGAAATGGAGATATACCCCTTTGGCGATATGGAAGCGGAGGATTACCGCTGCATGGTGCTTGTGCCGGTCAAGCGCATTGAGCGTATGCCGCTGAATAAATACAGGCGCAGCGCGCTCGGCTCCGCGCCGTTTGTGCTGATAGGCAGCCTTGCGGGACTTATGATAGCCGGCGGCGGGGACACTAAAAAGACGCTCATAGCCGCGCTTGTGGGCGGCGCCCTTGCGTGGTTCTTATATGATTATATTGCAAAGCGCCGCGAGGAGCGCGCAAAGGAAAAGGAAGCGCAAAAAGAAAACGATAAGGAGTGATCGGAATGTCAAACAAGGAGCTGACCAAAACCCTGATGCTCACGGCAAGCACGCTGTTTTCGGGGATATCCGTCGTGCTTCTGCTGATATGCCTGATTTCGGACAGCGAGGGGCTATGGGTGCTGCCCACGGCAATCGGCTGTTCCGTGCTCAGCAGCGTATTCAGCCTTATACGCAGTACGATTGAAATGAAGGAAGAAAAGGCGAAAAAGGACAAATAATATTCGTTAAGCACAGAAAAAGCGCAGTCACACGGCTGCGCTTTTGTGTATCACATATTTTGACATATGTATTTATAATATCCGTCCAGCCCGTCGGCCTTGCTTGGGTGCAGCGCGCGTATGCCCATGCCGCGCATTGCATACAGCAGCACAAGCGCGCCCGGCACAATAACATCATGCCGCTTTGCAAGCAGCGGATGGCGGCGGCGCGCTTCGTCCCCCGCATTGTGCAGCCCCTCCGCAAGCTGCTCTACGCGCTCCCGCGTCAGAAGCGACGCGCCCACGGCGGAAGCATCGTAAATCTCAAGCCCAAGGGACAGCGCCGCAAGCGTTGTTATTGTGCCGCCCACGCCCACCCATTCGGGTATACTTATGCGCGGGAAGCAGAATAGCCCGTCGCACGCATTGAACACGGCTTCGCGCATGTCTGCATACGTTCCGTCCGATTTTTTGTCGCATATGTCCTTTGCGCGGACGCAGCCCATCGGCGCGCTTACGGCAAATCCTTCCGATACAAGCTGGCACGACCCGCCGCCAACGTCTATCAGCCCCCAATCGGGCTTATCCGCAATGCCTGCGCCCATGCGGGCGAACACCGCCTCCTCCTCGCCGGAAAGCACGCGCACGGGCATTATTTCTTCAGCAAGGGCAAGGAAGCGTTCGCGGCTGCCGTGCATGGCGTCCCTTACGGCGCTGGTGGCATATGCATACGGCCTTGCGCCCTGCTCCGCCGCAAGCGCGGCAAGCTGCTTTAATGCCGCAATGCTCCGCTCTGTCGCAGCATCGCTCAGCATATGCGTGGATATTATATTCTCCGCAAGGCGGGTGGTTATAAGCCGCCTTTCCCCGTTCGGCCCAAGATACCGTATTGAATTGCTGCCTATGTCCACGGCGGCTTTCTTCTGCATTGTTCATCCTCCCCAAAATACTTAAAAAGTGGCCAACGGCCACTTTACAGAGTACCGAATAATCGGCGCCGCTTTTTATTCCGTTATGTTGAACTTTATATCATCCGGCAGCACAAGCCCCAGCTTTTCGCGGGCATATTGCAGCTTGTATTCATCGCTCTTGGCGTATTCTATCATGTATTCAAGGCGCTGCTCCTCGGCCTGCAATGCGGCGTATTCCTCATCAAGCGCGGCCTGCTTTGCGGCAATTTCATTAAGCTTGGCCTGCTGGGACAGCATTACCGCCCCCGCGAATACAAGGCATATAAGCGCAAGCAGCATAATAAACTTAGGCGTTACCTTCAGTTTTCGCTTCATGCCGCATACCTGCCTTTCATCGTGATGATTTACGCATAATGATACCTATGACATATACTATATTTATAAAGCATATATGCGCATATTTCAAGCCTTATTTTTCCGTTTTTGTATTATTGGTGCAAATGCCTGCGTTTTCGCTTTTTATTTATGCTTTTTCTTATGCGCGCGCCGCACATGCGCATTGGGTAGCGGCAGTATACAAGCGCGCCCGCGGCTATGAAAACAAGCGAATAAAGCCTTATGCGCCCGTTATCGGCATACAGCAGCGCGGCCGCCGCAGCTATTCCGGCCAATATATAAAATACCGTATCGAGCGCCGCGTCAACAAAGCGGTTTTCATTAAACGGCAATCTTAGGAACGCTAATATATCATATATAAAGCCTATAAGCGTTCCGCAGTAAAGCGAAATGAGGCATATGCGTATTTCCGCCGCCGCGCCCTGCATCAGCGGAACATGCGCGAAAACAGCGAGCCGCGCGGCTGTGCATCCCCGCTGTATTCAAGGGCCAGTATTTCCCCTTCAACTATTACCTGACCTTCGTCAAGGCTAAGCTTTGTTATATGCAGCCCGTTTCCCTCTATTCTAAGCTGTCCCGCGTCCGTAAGCAGCTCTATTTCCGCCTCGTTGAAACAGTCCACGTCCTTCACCCCGCTCACGCTCATAAGCTCCCTGCCCTCTATATGCACGCTGTGGGAACGTATGCGCGCGCTGCCTTCGCCCAATATCCTGTCCATACCCGGCCTCCCTTTGTGTCGTTATGCCCTTGGCTGATTATATGCATAATAAGCGGTGAAAAATACATAGAATATTTACATGTTTGCGCTTGACAAATGCGTGCTTTTAACGTTAATATTGTATCATCGGTAGAAGAACGGATAAAAGCCCCCCGGCACAACGTTTCAACTTCAATAAATATGGGCATAATACTGATATTACAGCCGATATGCACACACCGTATGCAGGAAATTTAATTTAT
>CABSAH010000082.1 GCA_902475645.1 uncultured Christensenellaceae bacterium
CGGTCGTAGTTTTCCGTTATGTATGCCGCAAGCTGCTTCTGCCCCTTGCTCAGCGTTTTATAATTCCTGTTCAGCCTAACAAGCAAATCGCTGCCTTCGGCTCTTTCCGCATCCTTTCGCATTTTTATTCACGCCACCCTTTCTTCAGTATTTCAAGCATATGCCCGTCCGTAAAGTTCATTTGCAGCGGGGTTATTGAAACATAACCCTTCTGAACCCATCTGTCATCAACATCGTCGTTTTCTTGGCTCATGTACACTATGCCGAAGCGCGAATAGAACATTTCCTCCCCGTTTTGGTTGGGCATTATGTCGTATTCCATGGGATACTTATGGAAGCCGAGCGGTGTTAGCTTAACGCCCTTACATTCCTTCCTGTCGCCATCCGGCGCGTTTACGTTCAATAGCATCAGCTCCCTGTGCTTCTCCATAAGCTCCATCGCCCTTTCAAGGCCGTATATGCACATATCGAAATTCGTAGGCTCAAATGCATAATTCGATACCGCAATCGCCCTAACGCCGTATACCGCCGCCTCCATAGCCGCGCCAACGGTGCCCGAATAGAGCGTATCCGTTCCCAGATTGCTGCCGTGGTTTATGCCGGATATAACAAGCTCCGGCCATTCGCCCATAAGCTGTATGCCAAGCTTTGCGCAGTCCGACGGCGTTCCGCTTACAGCATATGTTGTAACATCCTCAAGCCCGTTGAGCGTTACGCGTTGTGCGCTCAGCCCCAATTCGCCGCAGGTGAATGAATGGCTTGCTCCGCTGCGCTGTATGCAGGGTGCGGCAATGGTCAAATCATGCTTGCCGTGCAATGCTTCGGCAAGCGCGCGTATGCCCGCCGCATTCACGCCATCGTCATTAGTCAAAAGAATCCTCACAGTATTATCCTTCACGCTTTCATTTTAGTTCCGTTCCTTCATATTTTATCAGAATCCGCCGCGTTTAGCAACAGGATTACAAAAATGATGCAGGACTTGCACCCGTGCAATGCAACACAAAAAAAGCCGGACAAGGCTGACCTTATCCGACTCATTTGTTTCATTTAAGCTATGCCCAAGGGCCTGCCTGCAAATCCAAGCTTAATACTTGCGCTTACGGGCGGCTTCGGCTTTCTTCTTGCGCTTTACGCTGGGCTTCTCATAATGCTCACGCCTGCGAACCTCAGCGAGGACGCCAGAGCGCGCGCACTTACGTTTGAACCGTTTCAGGGCACTCTCCAGGGACTCGTTTTCGCCTACACGAATTTCCATTTCTTTATCCCTCCCCTCTGATGCAACATAGCGGTATCCCATATAAAAACATGGGTCTTATCCGCAAACAAAAATATTATAAGTGAACATCTTCTCAAAGTCAACCCAAATACGCTAATTTTCCTGCCGAACATAAATTATCCGCCCAAGGATACGCTCCTCAGGCGGATAAGCTCATACCTTTTCGGCCTGGTATCAGCTGTTTTCGAGCTGCTTGCGGTATTCCGCCAGCTCCTCCTGATTAGCCATTATGAAGTGACCCGGCTCAATCTCCGTCCAAACGGGCTTGTCGGTTTCGTAATGGTGGCAGGAAGGATCGTATATCTCCAGCACCTTTTCGCGTTCGCTTTCGGGGTCCGGCATGGGTATTGCGGAAAGCAGCGCGCGCGTATAAGGATGCAGCGGATGCGCGAACAGCTTTTCGGTATCGGAAAGCTCAACTATCACGCCCTTGTGTATAACGGCTATCCTGTCGCATATGAAGCGCATAACGCTGAGGTCGTGCGCTATGAACAGATAGGTCAGCCCGCGTTCCTTTTGCAGCTTGCTCATCAGGTTCAGCACCTGCGCACGAATGGACACGTCCAACGCGCTTATAGGCTCGTCCGCAATTATGAATTCCGGCTCCATTATAAGGCTTCTTGCAATGCCGATACGCTGACGCTGACCGCCCGAAAACTCGTGCGGGAAGCGGCTTGCAAATTCCGGCAGCAGACCAACGTCCGAAAGCGCCTTGCTTACTGCGGCCTCCCTATCCTCCTTGGACATATTGGGATGCACGTTTATAAGACCCTCGCTGACTATATAGTCCACCTTGGCGCGCTCGTTAAGGCTTGCCATGGGGTCTTGGAATATCATCTGTATCTTCTGGGTCACCTGCTTATCAAGGTGGCGGCTGATTTTGCCGCTTATGCGCTGACCCTTGAATATGACTTCGCCGGCGGATATCGGATTGATGCGGATTATGGCGCGGCCGATGGTTGTTTTACCGGAGCCGGATTCGCCGACCAAGCCGAACGTTTCGCCCTTGTAAATATCGAAGGTAACGCCCTTTACGGCAACGAATTTCTTTTTGCCCTTGCCGAAGGTGACCTCCATATCGCGCACCTGAAGCAGAGGTTCTTTATTCATATCAGCCATTGTTCTTACCTCCATTACCGTTGCTGCGCATATTTCTCATGTTCCTTATGTTTCTTATGCTCGCAGGCGGATCCACATGCGGCGCACGGGGGTCAAGCAGCCATGTGCGCGCCTTATGCGTGGGCGAAACCTCAAAATAAGGCGGCCTGTGTTGGAAGTCTATCTTCAGCGCCTGCGGGTTGCGCGCGGCAAACGCATCACCGCGGATGGGATGGAACAGGTTCGGAGGGGTACCCTTTATGGAGTACAGATCCTCGCCCTTCACGCCAAGCTGCGGCAGGGAGCTGAGCAGCGCCCATGTATACGGATGCTTAGGATCGTAGAACACCTCGTCCGTGGTGCCTATTTCGACTATATCGCCCGCGTACATAACGGCTATGCGGTCCGCAACGTTTGCAACAACGCCAAGGTCGTGCGTTATGTATATGGTGGTCAGGTCGTATTTGTCCTTAAGCTGCTTTATCAGGTTAAGTATCTGCGCCTGAATGGTAACGTCCAGCGCGGTCGTAGGCTCGTCGCAAATAAGTATGCGCGGATTACAGGCCATTGCTATGGCTATAACCACCCTTTGTCTCATGCCGCCGGAGAATTCATGCGGATACTGAGCGTATCTGCGCTCCGGTTCGGGTATGCCTACGTCCGATAGTATCTCTATGGCCTTCTGCTTTGCTTCCTCGCCATGCAGGTTCTGGTGGAGCTTCAGCGCCTCGCCTATCTGCCAGCCGATGGTTTTAAGCGGGTTAAGGCTGGTCATCGGGTCCTGCATTACCATTGCAACCTCCCTGCCGCGTATGCCGAACCAATCCTTTTCGGTTTTAAGCTTTGCAAGGTCTATGGGATGCTCGGGGTCGCGCCCGTAATAGAGTATCTCGCCCGAATCCACCCAGCCGTTCTTATCCAAAAGGCCAATGAAATTTTTAGTGAACACGCTCTTGCCGGAGCCGGATTCGCCGACTATGGCAAGGCTTTCGCCCTTATACAGGTCAAGGCTTATGCCGCGGATGGCGTGCAGCACCTTGCCGCGCAGGCTGAATTTAACGTTGAGATCCCTTACCGAAAGGATTACCTCTTTGTTTTCCATTGTCAGCCCTCCTTAAACGTGATTCTTGGGGTCGGCAGCGTCGCTGAACGCATTACCTACCAAGTAGAAGCACACGGTTATTATTGAAAGAATTACCGCGGGGATTATAAGCTGATACCTCAGGCTGGGCGCCATCATAAGGCTGCGTCCCTTATTGACAAGGTTGCCGAGGGACGGGATGCTTATGGGCAGGCCAAGGCCGATATAAGCCAAGAATACCTCCGAGCCTATTGCGCCGGGTATTGCCAAAGCCATGCGCAGCATAACAACGGATACCATCTGCGGCAGCAGGTTCTTCATTATAACGCGGCGGGTGGGCGTGCCAAGGCAGCGGGACGCCAGGTTAAAGTCGCGGTCGCGTATGATTATGACCTGGTTGCGGATAAAGCGCGCAAGGCCTATCCAGCCGGTCAGGCTCATCGCAATTATTATCGTCTCCACGCTCGGTCTCATAACATAGGATGCAAGTATGAGGACTATGGTGGACGGTATGTTATTTATTATGTTGTATATTTCGGTGAACAGGAAGTCCAGCTTGCGGACATAGCCCCACAGCAGACCCACCAGTATGCCGACAACGGCTTCTATCGCCGCAACGATTATGCCGATGAACAGACTGGTGCGCGTGCCGCTCCACATCCTGCTCCACAGATCCTGACCTATATCGTTCGTGCCGAACCAATATACCTCATTGGGCCGCTGATTGCTTATGAAGCCAACCTGCGGGGTTATCTCGGTGGGGTCGGTAACGCGGGCAACGCCCTTGTTCATGCCCTTATATTCGCCGTTCTCGCTTGTTATTTCAAGCATCATCTGCTCGCTGTTGACGAACGCATAGTACCAGCCCTCGTTATCGTCGCCTTCAAGGGGAAGGAACTCAACCTCGTTCGCCTCGCTGCCGCGCATGATGCCGCCGGCCATCACCTTGGGTGCGCCCCAGCTTTCGGGGACATGCAGATAGGTAAGCACGCAGCCTTCGGGTACGCCGGTTATAAGCTCGCCCGAGGTCTGCTTGGAGGAGGATGAGGTTACGCCGGTGGTTTCCTCGTCAACGGTTATCCAGCACGCTTCAAAGTAGGTGGTCTTTTCGCCGTCCTCGCTCGTAACGTACATATAGGGCTTTTCGGCGCTTATCACGGCATAGTACCAGCCGGGATTTTCGCTGTCCGCAGTTGCCGCTATTTCCTCGGCGGCGCCGCCCTTTTCCTGCACATAAAGCTTTATGTTGCCCCAATCCGCGGGAGCCTGAACATATGCAAGGGTGGTGTTCCTGCCGTTGGCTTCGGCAGCATAGTCGCCGTTGGTATACTTTATGCCGCTAAGCTTTGCCTTGCCGTCCTCATCCACAATAAGCCAAACGGCCTTATCATCAAACTTGTTTACAAGGTTGGGATCAAACTGATTGGGGAGCAGCGGCTGCAAAAACGTGAACAGCACAAGCACCAGCATTATTATCAGGTTGGTAACCGCAACCTTGTTTTTGAAGAACACCCTTATGGTGCTGCGCCAATACGAATAGTTTGAATAGCCCGCGCGCTCGGCTGCGGTTTCATCGTATTCGGCAAAATCGAAATCCTCGGGAGTAAGCTTGGCCATCTCCTCCGGTGTAAGATCGTCCTTCTCGGTAAGAGGCGCATTGGCTTGGGCAATGCTATCCTCCAGCTTTTTGCTTATTTTATCCTTTGCAGAGTACTTGCTCATCGTGACCCCTCCTTCTTGGTGAAGCTGATACGCGGGTCAACAACAGCCATAAGCAGGTCGCCCAACAGCAGGCCCAGTATGCTCATCACCGCGAATATTACGACAAGTGCAAGCACCATGTTGTTATCCTGCCTCTTTATAACGTCCACCAGCAATCCGCCCATGCCGGGTATGGAGTACAGCGACTCAACATAAATTGAACCCGATATGGTCAAAAGTATTGAACCGGGGATCAGATTGACCATAGGCACCACGGAATTGCGGAAAACATGGCGGAACCATATGGTGCTGTTCGGCACGCCCTTTGCGCGGGCAAGCTTGATGTAATCCTTATTCGTTTCATCCACCATGTAACGCCTAAGCCACATTGCGTAGCTGGATATGGAAGGCAGCGCCAGCGAAATTACCGGCAGAATAAGGCTTGTCCACTCGGTTTCCTTGTAAAGCATGCTGACGCCGAACAGATCGGAACCGTAAAGCTGAATAAATATGAAGTACACGGCATTCGGCACGGCCTGTATGAACACTATGTAGGCATTGCCCAGCTTATCGGCAATGCCGCCCTTGCTGCGCGCCATAAGCACGCCCAGCGCCATGCCAAGCGGCAGGCTCACGACCATTGATATAAGACCGACCTTCATGGATATGCCGATCTTGCTGCCGATAATGTCCGTTATTTTCGCATTGATACGATAGCGGTAGGATATGCCAAGGTCGCCGCGAAGCGCATTGTATATGAACTTTCCTACCTGCACATACAACGGGTCTTTCAAGCCCATCTTGCGCAGACCAACCTCAATCTGCTGCGGACTCATCTTTTCATAATTGCTGAAGTATCCTTCTTCAGGCATTGCGCGCACAAGGATGAACACAATAGTTATCAAAATAACCAAAGTCAGCAAAGCTCGTCCAAGTCGCTTTAATGAATATACTAACACTGTTTTAGTTTCTCCTTCAGGTCCCCTGCTGCGGTTTAGTGCGCGGGACTTTGTTTTATGTTGAAAGATCGTAAAAAAAAGCTCTTATGGGGCGCGCGTGCCGGCCCCGTTCAGGAGAATAAAAACGCGGCTCTGCCCCGCAGTATACAGAGCAGAGCCACATTTTCTGTTTTAGAATAGAATTTCCGTGTTAGGAATTAGCCTTCCATGGCAGCGGTCCACTCGGCATACTGAGCATCGAACATATCCTGGCTCATAGCGGTCTTGTAGACGTACTGTCCCTTATAACGGCTGCTGGACTGACCCATCATGGCGTACTGGCCTTCAAAGCCGTTGAGCTTGGTGGCCTGGTAGGAACCGCCGGAGATGAAGCCCGGAACTACGATAGCGTGGTCAATATAGAAGCTTTCGGCCGCGGCAAACGCCTCGAAACGAGCATCCATATCGCTGGTTTCCTCGCGGGCAGCGTCAACCAGCTCATAGTACTGGTCTATCAGGGCATTGGTTTCCGCGGTCTTGGTGTCCTGGAATACCCTGTAGGTATCGGTCTCATGGCAGAAGAAGTTATAGTTGTTCTTGCGCTCGAACGGATCGGCCCAGGTTTCGGGATCCATGAAGTCGGCGCCCCAGTTCAGCTCCTGCAGAGCGTAGTTACCGTTGCGGCGGGTCTCGTTAAGGAAATCGCTGCCGGAATACGGAACAACGATTATGTCAATGAAGTCTGCGCCAAGCAGTTCTTCAAGCTGCTGCTCCAGAACCACGGTGCAGTTTGCCCAGGTGGTGGAGGAGGTGTTGTAGTTAATGGGAACCTTGATGGGGAACTTGCAGCCGGCGGCTTCCAGCTCTGCCTTGGCGGCGTCGCGATACTGGACGGCAAGCTCGGGGTTGAAGCTCTCATTCTCGGTATACTTGGCAAGTCCGCCGTAGAATACGTAGTCCTTACCATTGTTCACGGAGAAGCCCTTCGGGGTAACGGTGTTGATCTTATGGATGGAAGGATCGTCGCCGGGGTACTTGGCAGCGAGGTAACCATCGCGATCGATGCCGTGGAATACGGCCTTACGGAAGTTCTCGTTATTGACGGCGATTACCCAATTCTCGGGCTCGTACTCAGCATCGAACTTGGGTTCGAAGTTGAAGCCGAAGAAGTAGGAATAGTCGCCTGTAACGCGGGTGCTGGAAATCATCTGGCTCTTTTCGGGATCGCTCAGCCAATCGGCAACGATGTCGGAACCAATGCCCGCACCGTCAACCTCGCCGCGGAGGAACAGCTCGGGTTCGAGCGTGGCAGCTTCGGTGTTGCAGGTCTGCTCGATGCGCTCAATGTAGATATGCTCGGCATCCCAGTTGTTCACGTTCTTGGTGTAAATGCGCTTTTCCTGGGGCTTAAACTCGGAAAGGATGTAAGCGCCGTTGAACCACATGGAGTAGTTATCAAGGCCGTAGGCATCGCCAAGCTCCGCAAGCAGAGAAGCGGGAGCGGGCCAATAGGTACCGAACTGCAAAGCGGTCAGGAAGTACGGACGGGGCTTTACCATGTGGTAAACCAGGGTCAGCTCGTCAACGGCTTCTACGCCCAGATCTTCGGGAGCGACAGCGGGGACTTCGGTCCAGGTGTCGTACTTTTCGGTTTCCTTGTTCCAATCGG
>CABSAH010000083.1 GCA_902475645.1 uncultured Christensenellaceae bacterium
AGGCTTGTATATGTATTTGCGCAGGATTTCACGGTTGTCGGCGGCTCGCTCGGCGAAATGCATGCCAAGAAGATATGCAAGGTGCTTGACCTTGCGCTTAAAATGGGCGCGCCCGTCATAGGCCTTAACGACAGCGGCGGAGCAAGGATACCCGAGGCCGTTGACGCGCTTTCCGGCTACGGCAACATATTCTTCCGCAACACGGTCGCTTCCGGCGTGGTGCCGCAGATTTCTGCCATAATGGGTCCCTGCGCGGGCGGCGCGGTGTATTCCCCCGCACTTACGGACTTTATATTCATGTCCGATAAGACCTCCTATATGTTCATAACCGGGCCGCAGGTCATAAAGACCGTTACCCGCGAGGAGGTTACAAGCGAAGCACTCGGCGGCGCAATGGTGCATAACCAGAAGTCCGGCGTGGCGCACTTTGTATATCCCGATGAGTATCAGACGCTTGAAGGAATAAGGCGCCTTGTAAGCTTCCTGCCCTCCTCCAACCGCGAAAGCGCGCCCGTAAGGTATTCGGGCGACGATGTGAACAGGGTATGCGAAAACCTGAACGAGATAATGCCCGAAAGCAGCAACAAGGCTTACGAGATGAAAACCGTTATACAGAGCGTTGTTGACGACGGCGACTTCTTTGAGGTGCAGCCCTACTATGCAAAGAACATGATAACCGGCTTTGGCCGCGTAGGCGGAAAGAGCGTTGGTATACTTGCCAACGAGCCTACCGTTATGGCCGGCAGCTTGGATATAAACGCATCCGATAAGGCTGCAAGGTTCATATCCTTCTGCGACAGCTTCAATATACCGCTCATCACCTTTGTTGACGTTCCCGGCTTCCTGCCCGGCGTGAATCAGGAATACGGCGGAATAATACGCCACGGCGCAAAGATGCTTTATGCCTATTCCGAGGCCACCTGCCCCAAGATAACCGTGGTTACCCGCAAGGCCTACGGCGGAGCGTATCTTGCAATGTGCTCCAAGGATTTGGGCGCGGACATGGTGTTTGCATGGCCCACGGCGGAAATAGCCGTTATGGGGCCGGACGGCGCGGCGAACATAGTTTACCGCAAGGAGATAGAGGCAAGCGAAAATCCGCAGGAAACGCGCAAGCAGATGATAGAGGAATACCGCAAAAACTTTGCCAATCCCTATCAGGCGGCGTCCCGCGGCTTTGTGGACGACGTTATAGAGCCCGCGCTCACCCGCGTGCATATAGCAAGCGCCCTTGCAATGCTTGAAAGCAAGAAGGAAACACGTCCCGAAAAGAAGCACGGCAACTTCCCCGTTTAAGCCAAGGAGGTTAATTATACAATGGCAAACGAAGAAAACCTGTTCACCAGGCCGTCACTTGACGAATTCCCCGTGCCTTCATACGATGAATGGAAGGCTGCGGCGACAGAAACGCTCAAGGGTGCGGATTTTGACAAAAAACTGCTCACCAAAACGTATGAGGGCATAACGCTCAAGCCCATATATACCGATGCGGATTATTCCGCCAACCCCGAGCGTCCCGGCGAGGGCGACTATCTGCGCGGCACGAACCCCGCGGGCTACATGGATACCCCGTGGGCGATAGCGCAGGAGATAACAGCCGTTGAACCGGAGGAGGCCAATAAGCAGATACTGCACGAGCTTGAAAAGGGCGCCACCGCCGTTAACGTTAAGCTTTGCGGCGGCGTAAGGGTTGAAAACGAGGCGGACATGGCAAAGCTGTTTGAAGGAATTGTGCTGCCAGCAGCCTCCCTGCACGTTACGGCAGGCGGCTCCGCAATATGCAAGCTTAAGCTTGCCAAGGCCGCCGTTAAGGATTTTGATAAGGCCGAGGGCTGCTTCGGCGCAGACCCTATGGGCATGATTGCGCTGCGCGGCGGCATAGGCAAAACGCTTGATAAGGCATATGACGATATGGCCGAAGCCGTAAGGTTCGCCAAGGAGAATGCGCCCAAGCTGCGCACCGTTATAGCGGACGGCAATGTATACGCCAACGGCGGCGCAACAGCCGTGCAGGAAGCGGCATACGTTATAGCCACCGCAAGCGATTATATAGCCGCAATGACAGAGCGCGGCATAAGCGCGGACGATGCGGCCAGGAGCATCCGCCTTTCCGTTTCGCTCGGCTCCAACTTCTTTATGGAAATAGCAAAGCTTAGGGCTATGCGCGTTGTGTTTGCGCGTATGGCGCGCGCATACGGCGCGGGGGACGAGGCCGCAAAGGCGGATGTTTACGCCCGTACCTCCGCATTCACTAAAACCGTGCTTGACCCATATGTAAACATACTGCGCACCACAACCGAAGCCTTCTCCGGCGTTGTGGGCGGCATAAACGCCATGAGCGTATCCACGCTTGACGAGGCGATAGGCGACAGCGACGAAACGAGCAGGAGAATAGCCCGCAATTTGCAGCTTATGCTGCGCGAGGAATTCGACCTGCTGCATCCGGTTGACCCCGCGGGCGGAAGCTGGTACGTTGAAACCCTTACCGGAGAGCTGATAAAGGCCATATCCGATAAGTTCAAGGATATAGAGGCCAACGGCGGCATGTACGCCATGCTTGAAAAGGGCGAAATACAGGCCGAGATAAAGAAGGTGCTGAACGAGCGGTTCAAGAAGCTCGCCACCCGTGCGGATAGGGCAGTTGGCACGAATATGTATGCCAACATGAGCGAAAAGCCGCTTGAAAGGGCGGCAAAGCCCGTGGGCAAGCCCTGCTGCGGCGAAATGGCAATGCACATTGAGCCCGTTGAGCAACACCGCTGGACGGAGCAGTTCGAGGCGCTGCGCAAGGCTACCGACGATGCGGCGGAAAGGACAGGCAAGCGGCTAAGCGCGTTCCTTGTGAACATGGGGCCGATACCCCAGCATAAGGCCAGGGCGGACTTTTCACGCGGGTTCCTTGAGGTTGGCGGCATAAACGTTATAGGCAACGACGGCTTTGAATGTCCGGACTGCGCGGTTAAGGCGGCCGTTGAAAGCGGCGCGGACGTGGCCGTTATATGCTCCACGGACGATACCTATCCGCAGCTTGTTCCCGCCATTGCAAAGGGCATAAAGGAAAAGGCGCCGGGCATGATTGTGATGCTTGCGGGCGCGCCTGCGGCGGAGTTCAAGCCAAGCTATGACGAGGCGGGCGTGGACGAATACATTCACGTTAAAGCAAACTGCCTTGAGATACTTAAAAAGATACAGTCCGAGAGGGGGATAGGCTGATATGAGCACAAGACCCGATTTTTCAAAAGTAGATTTCACCGCCCCGTGCCTTGAAAAGGAAAGCAGGGAGCAGTGGGCCGCGCGCGTTAAGGCCGAAACCGGAATGAGCGTTGAAGAGCTGGTAACGCATACAATGGAGCAGATAGACGTTCAGCCCAATTATACCCGTGCGGACATTAAGGACGCCGTGCATACGGGCTACACCGCCGGACTGCCGCCCTTCCTCCGCGGGCCGTACCCCACAATGTACGTCACCCGCCCGTGGACCGTGCGCCAATACGCCGGCTTCTCCACGGCGGAGGAATCCAATGCATTTTACAGGCGCAACCTTGCCGCCGGTCAGAAGGGCCTTTCGATAGCGTTTGACCTTGCCACGCACCGCGGCTACGATTCAGACCACCCCAGGGTTGTTGGCGACGTTGGTAAGGCGGGCGTTGCCGTTGATTCAATATTGGATATGGAGATACTGTTCAAGGGCATACCGCTTGACCAGATGTCCGTTTCAATGACCATGAACGGCGCGGTGCTGCCCATAATGGCGTTCTATATTCTGGCTGCCGAGGAGCAGGGCGTTGATAAGGCCAAGCTTGCGGGAACCATACAGAACGATATACTCAAGGAGTTCATGGTGAGGAATACATATATCTATCCTCCCAAGACCTCCATGCGCATAATAGGCGATATATTCGCATATACCGCCAAATATATGCCCAAATTCAACTCCATATCCATTTCCGGCTACCATATTCAGGAGGCCGGCGCAACGGCGGATATAGAGCTTGGCTACACCCTTGCGGACGGCCTTGAATATATCCGCACGGGCATTGCCGCAGGGCTGAGCATAGATGCGTTTGCGCCGCGCTTGTCCTTCTTCTGGGGCATGGGCAAGAACTACTTTATGGAGGTTGCCAAAATGCGCGCGGGCCGCGTGCTTTGGGCCAAGATAATAAAGGAATTCGGGCCTAAGCTTGATAAGTCAATGGCGCTTAGGACGCATAGCCAAACCTCCGGCTGGAGCCTTACCGCGCAGGACCCGTTCAACAACGTCGGCCGTACCTGCATGGAGGCCATGGCTGCCGCGTTAGGCCATACGCAAAGCCTGCATACCAACGCCCTTGACGAAGCCATTGCCCTGCCCACGGACTTCTCCGCGCGCATAGCAAGAAATACCCAGCTTTATATTCAGGATGAAACCCGCGTTTGCAAGGTTGTTGACCCGTGGGGCGGTTCGTACTACGTTGAGGCGCTGACGGACGAGCTTATAAAGCGCGCATGGGGACATATACAGGAGGTTGAAAAGCTGGGCGGCATGGCAAAGGCAATAGAAACCGGCCTGCCCAAGATGAGGATAGAGGAAGCCGCCGCGCGCCGCCAGGCCCGCATAGACTCCGGCAGGGAAAAGATAGTCGGCCTCAACTATATGCAGCTTGAGCATGAGGACGCGATAGACATTCTGGAGGTGGACAACACCGCCGTGCGCGAAGCGCAGATAGCAAGGCTGAATAAGCTGCGCGCCAACCGCGACAATGCAAAGGTGCAGCAGTGCCTTGACGCAATCACCAAGGCCGTTGAAACGGGCGAGGGGAATTTGCTTGAATTGGCCGTTGAAGCCGCCCGCGCGCGCGCAAGCTTGGGAGAGATATCTATGGCAGTTGAAAATGTATGCGGCCGCCATAAGGCCGTTATACGCTCCATTTCCGGCGTATATTCCAAGGAATCCTCCGATACCGCCGAAATAGAGCGCGTAAGGAAGATGACCGACGAGTTTGAGAAGAACGAAGGCCGCCGCCCCCGCATAATGGTTGCCAAAATGGGACAGGACGGCCATGACCGCGGCGCAAAGGTGGTCGCTACGGCGTATGCCGATATGGGCTTTGACGTGGACGTAGGGCCGCTGTTCCAAACCCCCGCCGAAACCGCGCGCGACGCCGTGGATAACGACGTGCATATTGTGGGCATGAGCTCGCTCGCCGCCGGACACAAGACGCTGCTGCCGCAGCTTATGGAGGAGCTGAGGAAGCTGGGCCGCGACGATATAATGGTGATAGCGGGCGGCGTTATTCCGCCGCAGGATTACGATTTCCTGTATAAGGCAGGCGCGGCATGCATATTCGGGCCGGGCACGCGCATACCCCAGGCCGCGGAGGAAATGCTGAATAAGCTTAACGAGCGCCTTGGCTACACCAAGAATAATGACTGAGAACAGGGAAAACTATAAGCCCGAATGGACGCCGGAGGGCGCGGGGAGCGAATTTGCTTCAAGCGTTATGCCGGGAATAGAGGGCAGCGGAGCGCAGGAAGCTGCGCCCCGCGCCTTCGTGCGCAAAAAGCTGGATGTGGAGGATTATGTTCAGGGCGTGCTGAACGGCGACCGCCGCATTTTGGCGCAGGCCATAACCATTGTGGAAAGCAATTCCGAAAAGCATTTTGCAATGGGGCAGGAAATAATCCGCCGCATTTTGCCGCATACGGGCAACAGCGTGCGCGTTGGCATAACGGGCGTACCGGGCGCGGGCAAAAGCACGTTTATAGAATGCTTCGGCAATATGCTTTGCGATAAGGGTAGGCGGGTAGCCGTGCTTGCGGTTGACCCCACAAGCAGCATTTCCCGCGGCAGCATACTGGGCGACAAAACGCGCATGGAGCGCCTTTCGCGGCGGAGCGAGGCATTCATCCGTCCGTCGCCTTCGGGCGGAACATTGGGCGGCGTAACGCGCAAAAGCCGCGAAACAATGCTCCTTTGCGAGGCTGCCGGGTTCGATACCATTCTTGTTGAAACCGTGGGCGTTGGGCAGAACGAAACATCCGTGCGCGCAATGGTGGACTTTTTCCTTGTTATAACCATTGCAGGCGCGGGAGACGACCTTCAAGGCATAAAGAAGGGCGTTATAGAAACGGCTGACGCAATTCTTGTAAACAAGGCCGATGGGGACAATAAGACCCGCGCGCAGGCGGCAAGGGCCGAATATGAGCAGGTGCTGAGATATCTTCGCCCTGCAACCGAGGGCTGGACCACGGGCGCATACACATGCTCCGCCATCACGGGCGAGGGCGTTGAGGGCATATGGAACGTTATACTCGGCTTTATGAAGCAGACGCGGCGCACGGGCGTGCTTGAATACCGCCGCGGAACGCAGACAATGGAATGGGTCAAGAGCATGACGGATGATTATATCCGCACAATGATTTATTCCAACCCGCGCGTGCAGAAATGCATGGACGAGCTGAGCGTGCACGTTATGAGCGGGGATATGCCGCCTACACTTGCCGCAAAGGAATTGATAGACACGATAGAAGCAACGCTTAAAGCCTAAAATGCATAATTAAACATAAAAAGGGACAGTCGTGAGGGGCTCTGCTGGTAAGACAGCAAAATTCAAATTTCTTGGAACAGGCATGACCGAGATCATGCCTGTTCCGCTTTTAGCAGCTCATCCACAGGAATATAGCCCACAAGGTCGTACTCGATATGTACCTTCTGCCTGCGCTTGCCGCTGGACTTGTCAGGTGCATCCACATAGACCGCCTTCACAAGCTCTCTGAGGGCATAGGGGGTCAGCTCCGTGAGGGTGCTGTTCCTCTTTACCCGCTGAACAAACTGCTCTATATTCTCTGCCTGTTGTTCCTGTTCATGGATTTGCTGTTGCAGACCCTTGACCTCGGCTTTGAGGTCTTTCTGTTCTTCGGTGTAGTTCTTGCTCATCATGGCGAAGCGTTCATCATCCAGCCGACCGGCTGCATTGTCTTCGTAAATGCGGACGAACAGACGGTCAAGCTCTCCGATTCGCTTCTCAGCCTGTGCCAGCCGCTTCTGATGTAGCCGCAGCGATTCTTCGCTCTGCATACGGAGCTTTTGCTCCATTTCGGAACGGAAATATGCCTCGTAGCGAGTGACTACCGATATGACCTCCTGAATGTGCTTCCAGACGATTTGTTCCAGCACAACAGCACGGATATAATGTCCGCTGCACTTGTCCTTGTTGACACGATGGGTGGAGCAGATGAAGAAGTCCTGCCGCTTTTCAAAATAGCTGGTGGTGGAGTAGTAGAGCTTCTGCTTGCAGTCGTTGCAGAACACCAAGCCGGAGAACATATTGCTCTTGCCCGTTGCCGTTCTGCGGTGCCGCTGCTGCCTGATCTCCTGCACCTTATCAAAGACTTCCAGAGAGATGATCGCCGGGTGGGTGTTATAGAAAATCTTGCGATTCTCCATTGGATTTTCCCGCTGCTTTTTATCCCAGATGGAGTTGGTGTAGGTCTTGAAATTGACCGTGCAGCCTGTGTACTCCATGTATTCGAGGATGTAAGCAACGGTGCTTTCGTGCCAGCGATACTCGTTCTCCGGGGTCTGATGCGGTGTTTTTCTGCCCTCCCGCTGTTTGTAGGCGGTGGGGTTCAGCACCTTTTCCTTTTCCAGCAGAGCCGCGATCTGGCTCGGCCCTTTTCCCTCCATGCAGAGCGCAAAGATCCGCTTCACGACCTGTGCAGCTTCCTCGTCAATCACCCATTTCTTAGGATCGTCAGAGTCACG
>CABSAH010000084.1 GCA_902475645.1 uncultured Christensenellaceae bacterium
GGCCACTCACATTCGTTCGTGTCCACTTTCCCCGCACGCGGGGACAGCTTTTGGGTTAGTGCTAATCCCTCACATCCCCTTTATTCCATTTGTATTCCACCCGCCAAAATGGTAAGATAAAATAAGCTGTTTTTTATGAGAGGTCACATGCACGATTTTACAATTGCTCCGCAGCTTACGGCATTGGCGGAGATATTCAATGAAAACGGGGCGCGGCTGTACGCCGTGGGCGGCATGGTGCGCAACTGCCTGCTGGGTTACCCCGTGAACGACACAGACGTTTGCAGCGCGCTCAGGATAGAGGATGTTGAAGCCATGCTTACCGCGCGGGGCATAGAGTGCCGCAAAAAGGGCGCGGCGTTCGGCACGCTGGACATAGTTATGGGCGGGATGAGCTTTGAATACGCCGCATTCCGTACTGAGCGTTACGACGGCACGGGCAGCCATAGGCCAAGCGAGGTCAACTTCGCGGCAACGCTTGAGGAGGACGCGTTCAGGCGGGACTTTACCGTGAACGCCGTTTACCTTGACCCGCTTACGAAGGAGGTAACAGACCCCACCGGCGGCGTTGAGGATATAGAGCGGCGGATACTCCGCGCCACAAGCCCCGACCCCGCGCTGATAATGCATGATGACGGGGTGAGAATACTGCGGCTGTGCCGCTTTGCGGGGCAGCTTGGCTTTGAAGCGGATGAAAACACGCTTGCCGCCGCATACGCAAGCCGCGAAGGGCTGAAGGATATTTCGCCGGAGAGGATATATGCCGAGCTGTGCAAGCTTATAATGGCGGATACGGCCTACGGAGCGGGATACGATGCGCTTATAGGCGCGCTGCATCTTTTGCACCGGAGCGGGGCGATAGAGGTGCTGCTGCCGGAGCTTGAGCTTTGCTATGACGTTAAGCAAAGGCGGGATTTCCATAAATATGACGTTATGGAGCATAATCTTAGGGCGTGCGCGGCTGTGCCGCCGGAGCTGGTGCTTAGGTGGACAATGCTTCTGCACGATACGGGCAAGGCCACCGCGTTTTATGACCACGGCTCCATGCATGGGCACGAAATGTATTCCGCCCGCATAGCGGACGACGTTTTGACACGGCTTAAAGCCCCTGCCGCGCTAAGGGAAGAAGTGGTTACGCTGGTGCGGTGGCATATGTTTGACCTGAAGGGCGAAACGCGCGTGCGCAAGATAAAAAAGAAATTTGTGGAGCTTGGGCGGGACGGCGCGCAAAAGCTTATTCTTATACGCGAAGCGGACGTGCACGGCAGCGGCATAGTGCTGGGCCGGGTGGACACGGCGGAGCGCTGGAAGCGCGTATATGCCGAAATGCAGGCCGAAAACGCTCCCTTTACCGAAAAGGAATTGAAATGCACGGGGCAGGACATTTGCCGCTGGCTGAACATACGCCCCTGCCCGCGGGTAGGGGAAGTGAAACGCGCGCTGCTTATGCATTGCGCCTGCAAGCCGCGGGATAACGAACCGAAGATGCTGGAAAAGATAACAAGGGACATAGGGAAGGGCAACATAAAGGATGAGTGAGGATACTGTATTCGCGCTGTCCTCGCCCGTGGGCGGGGCGATAGCAATAGTGCGCATAACGGGAAGCGGAGCATATGCTGCGCTTGGGCGGGTTTTTCGCTGCAAAAACGCGCCGGAGCACCGCGTTATGAACTACGGCCATGTTATAGATCCCGAAAGCGGGGAAACGATAGATTCCGCAATGGCCTGCTTCCTTAAAGCCCCCGCAACCTATACCGGCGAGGACATGGCGGAAATATATATTCACGGCAGCCGCGTTATTGCAAAGCGGACACTTTCGGTGCTTTCCCGCTTCCTGCGCCCGGCCGAGGGCGGGGAGTTCACAAAGCGCGCCTTTATGAACGGCAAGCTTGATTTGAGCCAGGCGGAAGCGGTCATGGACGTTATAAGCTCCGTTACGGAGCAGGGCGCGCGCATGGCGGAGGAGCAGCTTGCGGGCAGCATAGGCAGCGGCATAAGGGATATTGAGGATAGCTTGATAGATATACTCAGCGGCGTTGAGGCGGCGCTTGATTATCCCGATGAACTGGAGGAGGACACCATATCCTCACTCAACGGCGACCTTGCGCCCATTATACAAAGGCTTGATTATTTGATACGCGGCGGCAACGCGGCGCGCATATTCCGCGAAGGGGCGGCGGTAGCCATATTGGGCGCGCCAAACGCGGGCAAATCGAGCCTTTTCAACGCGCTGATGGGCACGGAGCGGGCGATTGTTACCTCCATACCCGGCACAACGCGCGATACGCTTGAGGAAACGCTTGATATATGCGGTGCGCCCGTGCGCATAACGGACACGGCGGGCATACGCGAAGGCGCGGACGAGGCGGAGCGCATAGGCGTGGAGCGGGCGAAGAAGGCGGGCGAGCGCGCCGACCTTATACTTATTGCAATAGACGGCACGAAGCCCATGGATGAAGAAAGCCGCGCGCTGATAAATGCCGCAAAGCGGGGCGAATACAGAAAATGCCTGATACTGTTTACCAAGGCGGACAAGCAGGGCTTCGGCACGGATGAAAGCTGCGCCGAATTTGCGCCCATAGCCATAAGCTCCGTAACGGGCGAAGGGATAGAGAAGCTGAAGGAGCGCATGGCGGCGTTGCTGCTGACAAAGGAGGCGGAGAGCGCGCTTGTTACCAACTCCCGCCACATATACGCCCTTGTCGAGGCGAAGGCTGCGCTTGAAACGGCGGATGCTGCAATGGGCACCGACCTTGCCGCGGCGGACATACGCACCGCGCTCTATGCCCTTGGACAAATAACCGGCCGCGAGGTAACATCGGACGTGATAGAGAGGATATTCTCCCGCTTCTGCGTGGGGAAGTAGGGGATTCTTGCCCAAAGGTTCCGTAAATGATATACTTATGGGGCGAATGAGCATATTATGAACGGAAAATACGGTTTTCCGAAAGGCAGGAGCAATGGACAAACGGATTGTATTCACGGGCGGCGGCAGCGCGGGACACGTTACGCCGAACATGGCGCTTTTTCCCCAGCTTTTGAGCGAGGGCTATGAGATACATTATATCGGCACGGCTGATGGCATTGAAAAAAAGCTGATGGCGGATAAGGATTATATTATCTATCACGAAATAAGTGCGGGCAAGCTGAGGCGTTATTTTTCGCTCAAAACGCTTGCAACGCCGTTTAAGGTGCTAAGGGGCATAGGCGAGGCAAGGCGCATAATTCGCAAAATTAAGCCCAGCGTTGTTTTTTCAAAGGGCGGCTATGTAAGCGTTCCGGTGGTGATTGCGGCAAGCCGATGCCGCGTGCCCGTGGTTACGCACGAAAGCGACTATACCCCCGGCCTTGCGAACAAAATAAATTCCCGCTTTGCGGATAAAATATGCGTAACGTTTGAGGATACGCTGAAATTTACGGGCGAAAAGGGAGTGCATACGGGCACGCCCATACGCCCAGAGCTTTACGCGGGCGATAAGCGGCGCGGCCTTGATTTTCTTGGCTTTGACGGCAAAAAGCCCGTGCTTATGATAATGGGCGGGAGCCTTGGCGCGGCGGCCATAAACGAAGCCGTGCGCGCTGCGCGGCCCACGCTTGAGCGCACGTTTGACATTGTGCATATATGCGGCGCGGGCAAGGCGGAAAAGGCCTTGGACAGCGCAGGCTACAAGCAATACGAATTCATATCCGGGGAGCTTAGCGACGTTTTTGCCGCAACGGACATTGTTATTTCCCGCGCGGGGGCGAACGCGGTGTTTGAGTTTCTTGCGCTTTGCAAGCCCATGCTGCTAATACCCTTGCCGCTGAGCGCAAGCAGGGGCGACCAGCTTCAAAACGCGGGCTATTTTTCCCGAAAGGGCTACGCAATGGTGCTTGAACAGGAAAAGCTCAACGCCGCTGCGCTTCTTGACAGCGTGAACGACCTATACGACAGGCGGCTTTCGTTCATAGCCACCATGAGCGCGGATGCAAAGGCGGACGGCACGGACGAGGTGCTTGACATTATAAGGCAGGAGGCCGCAAAAAGGAGCAAGGCATGATTTACATGAGCCGCGAAAAGGCGCTGAAAATACTCAACGAGCCAAACGGCCCCGAAAAGCTTGCAGCCAAGGCGGAGCAGGCGTTTGAGCCGGCGTGGGCGCTATATATAAACGAAGGCAACGCGGCGGCGGGCGCGTTCCTGTGCAGGCTGGCAAGGCAGAAGAAATTCCGCTGTGAAATGGCAAAAAGGCTCAATGCTTCGGACGAAAACGAACGCTTTACAGCCATGCTTTCGGGCGGGGATGCAAAGCTTAGGAAAAACACGGCGCGGCTGATGGGCGCGCTTGAACGGCAGGAGGACGCGGCGCGGCTGATAGCGGCAGCGGAGAAGGAGCAGACGCGCTTCGTGCGGCCGAGCATGATACTTTCAATAGGCGCGATAGGCGGCGACGCTGCAAGGGCTTTTATTGAGGGCTACACCGTTCCCGCCGCCGGAGACGAAAGCGAAAAAAGCCATTTTAAGGAGGAGACCGACGCGCTTACGAGCGCAAAGCGCAAGCTTATGAGCATAGCGCGCCACGGCTTCGTTGCGCTTGATGCGGAATACGAATTTGAGCTGCGCGCACCGGACAGGCTTTTAGGCTCCTTGCTCTACGATATGGAGCAGGAGGGGCTTGAGCCGTATGCGCATAAGGGCAACAGCGCCTTTATAAAAACAAAGGACATAGCCGCGCTTATGAGGCTGAGGAGTATGCAAAGCCTGCTTATGCCCATTGCGCGGGATATTGACACTTCGGACGCGATGCGGCTTTTGCAATGCGCCCGCTTTATGCGCGGCTTCTTTGAAGGCTGCTGCAACGGCGAACCGCCCTACGGATACAGAATTGAGCTTAGGGGCAGCGTTAAGGACAGGGCGGCGCAGAGCCGCGCCATAGCCGCCGTGATTGACGGCGAAAGGCTTATAAATGCGCCGAGCGACTATGAAGCGGAGCTTATATTTGAAATAAACGAACAGGGCCGCGCAGACGCCTTTATGCGCCCGACCGTATTCGACGACGATAGGTTCGCCTACCGCACGGAGGCCCTGCCCGCAAGCATACATCCCGCAACGGCAGCCGCCGTGCTGCGCTATGCAATGGAGCATATGCGCGTGAACGCAAGGGTACTCGACCCCTGCTGCGGCAGCGGCACGCTGCTTATTGAGCGGGAAAAGCTTGCGCCCGCCGCAAGCCTTACAGGCGTTGACATTGCGCACAAAGCAATAGACATAGCCCGAAAAAACGCCGAAAATGCCGAATCAAAGGCCAAGTTCATATGCAACGATATGCTGCGCTTTGAGGCCAAGCGCCCCTATGACGAGGTTATAGCCAACCTCCCCTTCGGCAACCGCGTGGGGACGCATGCCAACAACGAAAGGCTGTACGCGGGGCTGCTCGACAGGCTTCCCCAATGGCTCAACGCGGACGGCGTGGCGGTGCTTTACACAATGGAATTCACGCTGCTTAAAAAGCTGATACGCGAGCGTCCAAGGCTCAGGCTCGTTACCGAAACGCGCACGGAGGCGGGCGGGCTTATGCCGGGCATATTCATAATTAAGCTTAAATAATTTTCGCGCACGGAAAAATGTTTCACATGAAACAACGCGGCACTACGCGGGGGTAAATATGTACGACGAGTTGAAATGCGTAATAACTGCGCGGCTGTTCAGGCAGGATAAATGCTTCGGCCCGGGCATAGCGGAGCTGCTGGAGGGGATTGAGGAGCTTAAATCGCTGCGCTCGGCGGCGATGCGCATGGGCATGGCGTATTCAAAGGCGTGGCGCATAATGCACGAATGTGAGGAAAAGCTGGGCATAAAGCTGCTGTGTTCATCCACGGGAGGTCGCGGGGGCGGCGGCGCGGAGGTTACGGACGAGGGTAAAAGGCTGCTTAGGCGCTTCCGCACGCTGGAACAGGAGCTTAACAAAACCGCCGCCGCGCTGCTTGAAGCATGGCGGGAGGAGGACGCAAGCTTGTAAAAAAAAGCAGATATGCCTATGCGTTGATAAAACAGGCATATTGTTACGGACAATATTACGCACGGCACAAACCGCGCCGAAAAGGAGTAAAGGAGCATGAATAAAAAGCTAATGCGGATAATATGCGCATTGACCTGCGCGGCGCTTGCGGCGGCTATGCTTTCCGGCTGTACCGCGCCCGCGGACAGCATAGAGGTGAATGTTATAAAGGAAGGCGCACCCACCAGGGCGCCTGCGGAGACGGCCTTGCCGGAAATTCCGCCTGACGGGAGTCAAGGCGTTGACGCCCACGGCGCGGAGGAAACGTTACCCATTGGCGATATTCCGCTGACAATGATATTCGCAAGCGGC
Source organism: uncultured Christensenellaceae bacterium (assembly GCA_902475645.1). Classification (GTDB taxonomy): domain Bacteria; phylum Bacillota; class Clostridia; order Christensenellales; family CAG-138; genus Phil1. The sequence goes on from CABSAH010000084.1 coordinate 6,351, forward strand.
GCGGGCGCGTGGGGCACGGAGCTTACGCTGTATGCGGACGGCACGTTTGAAGGCGAATACCGCGACGGCGAGATGGGAGAAAACAGCGACGGTTTCCCCGGCGGCACGGTGTATTTTTGCCGATTTTCGGGCAAATTCGCCAACATAGTTAAGATAGACGAAAATTCCTACGCCATGACGCTTGACGAGCTTACCAAGGATGAAAGCCGCGGCGCGGAGTGGATAGAGGACGGCGTGCGCTATGTGCAGAGCACGGCTCACGGCATAGAAAACGGCCGCGATTTCATACTGTATATGCCCTCCGCCCCGCTCGACGGCCTGAACGCCGAATTTTTAAGCTGGTGGCCCGATTATTACAAGCTAAGCGGGGAGGCGGGCGACATACCGACCACGCTCGGCCGCTTCGCCCTTATGAACTGCGCGGAGTGGTTCGGGTTCTTCACATATTGAGGAGAAAGCTTAATTCATAATTCATAATGCATAATGCGGAATTAAGTGAAAAGAGGGGTTGATGGGGGTTCCGTCAACCCCTCGGTTGTCAAACATACTCTTTTTTCCGTCAACCCCTCAGTTAAACGGACTCCCTCAGAAAATTCGCTTACAGCGAATTTCCAGCCCTCCCTGCTGCGCAGGGCCACTCTGGTTGGAACAAGGTCGCCTTACTCACTGCCGTTCGTAATTCTCCCTGTTCCTGCCCGTTCTCCGTTTCGCTTCATCCGCCACAGGCGGCGCTCAACTCCGAACCTCAAAGAGGGAGCCTTTTGGTATATGCAAGCTCCGCCCAAAAGCTGTCCCCGTTTACGGGGAAAGTGGACACGAACGAGAACACCAACGACCTGCTGCGCTTTTTCTTCCCAAAGGGCTACAATTTTCACACCCTGTCCGAGGAGCATCTCCGCCGTGTGACGGACATGATCAACAACCGTCCCCGCAAATGCCTCGGCTGGAAATCCCCTAGTGAAGTTTTCTTCTCTCAGGGTGTTGCACTTGCTTGACTTGGTGGCGTGGCTTTTGCGAAGCAAAAGACGGAGGGAGTTAAAAGGGGTGCGGCTCGGAGGTGGATGCGAGTGCAACGAGCAGACGAAGGGGTTGCAACGGGGCTGCGGTTTTCCCCTCAACCCCTCAGTCGCCTTGCGGCGACAGCTCCCCGTCCGGGGAGCCTTTTGGTTTATGTAAGCTCCATTTCCCAAAAGCTGTTCCCGCGAGATATTCCCCCTCAGTCAATACGCATAAATTGAGCCCAGGTTGGAACAAGGTCGCCTTACTCACATCCGTTCGTAATTCTCCCTGTTCCTGCC
>CABSAH010000085.1 GCA_902475645.1 uncultured Christensenellaceae bacterium
CGTTGAAGTTAGGCGCGGGAAGCGAATCGCCTATTTTCCACAACTCAATTTCTATTAAAAAGAAACCTATGTTTTCATCAACGTGCTGATTAAGCCATTCTATCGCCTTTTTATGCTCGTCACGCGCGTGCTTAACTATCCAAATTATTACTTCCGCGTCTTTTCCGGCTGCGTAGGTTATTATTTTGCCAAGATGGTCATGGTTGGTATGCTCAAGCTGGTTTTCGATGATTATTCGACGGGAAGAACCTTCCTCTGTGGCGAATATATCAACGCTGAACTCACCAACGGAGGATTCGCGCTCCTCTAATACAATGTCAATGTCTACGGCCTCGCTTAACAATGCAAGCGCGCTGTCGCTTGCAAGCCATTTTGAAAAATCATATGCCTCATGGGGCCATATCGTTCGCAAGTCGTCTATCCGTTCAATTACTCCGAGTGATTGATGCTGCATAATTCCCCTCCATAGTACATATTTAGCTGTTTAATGTATTATAGCATACATGGCAGGATGCGACTATAAGGATATTTACGGCTTATCGGTTTGTATTGTGCTGTTTGCTATGATATAATTTCAAAAACCCGCACGATATTCAGCAGGGAAGAAGGAGAAGCGTAAAATATGGAACTGAACGGGAAGATATGGCTTGCAAGGTCGGAAGAAAAGGTGTTTCTTGAACCGAAAATGGCAAATCGCCATGGCTTTATCGCCGGCGCAAGCGGCACGGGCAAGACGATAACGCTAAAGGTGCTGGCGGAATCCTTTTCCCAGCTTGGCGTGCCGGTGTTCCTTGCGGATATAAAGGGCGACCTTGCGGGCATGTGCAAGGCGGGCATACACAGCGAAGGCATGGAAAAGCGCGTAAACAGGCTTGGCATAGAGGATTGGCGCTACCGCGTGTTCCCAACGCGCTTTTGGGATATATACGGCGAATACGGCCATCCCGTAAGGACTACGGTAAGCGAAATGGGGCCTATGCTGCTCGGAAGGCTTATGGGTCTTAGCGCCGTGCAGAGCGACGTATTGAATTTGGTATTCAAAATTGCCGATGATAACGGGCTTCTGCTGATAGATATAAAGGATCTAAAGGCCATGCTGCGCCACGTTGGCGAAAACCGCGCCGAATATTCCGCCGAATACGGAAGCATGAGCGCGCAAAGCCTGGGCGCAATACAAAGGAGCCTTATAACGCTTGAGGATGAAGGCGGGGCGGAGTTCTTCGGCGAACCCGCAATAGATATATTCGACTGGATGCAGCGCGACGATAAGGGCAGGGGCTACATAAACATTCTGCATAGCGTAAGGCTTGTTCAGAATCCAACGCTGTATGCAACGTTCATGCTGTTTTTGATGAGCGAGCTGTTTGAAAAGCTGCCCGAACGCGGAGACGCGGAAAAGCCGGAGATGGTGTTCTTCTTCGATGAAGCGCATCTTCTGTTCAGCGATGCGCCAAAGGTGCTTGTGCAGAAAATAGAGCAGGTGGTTAAGCTTATCCGCTCAAAGGGCGTTGGCATATACTTCATTTCGCAAAGCCCGTCCGATATTCCGGACAGCGTGCTTTCGCAGCTTTCAAACCGCGTGCAGCATGCGCTCAGGGCATATACGCCAAGCGAGCAGAAGGCCGTAAAGACCGCCGCGCAGACATTCCGCGCAAATCCCGCGTTCGATACGCAAACGGCCATAACGGAGCTTGGCGTGGGCGAGGCGCTGGTATCCTGCCTTGATGAAAACGGCGTGCCGGGCATGGTGCAGCGCGCGTTTATACTGCCGCCGCAAAGCCGCATGGGTACTATTACGGACGGGGAACGCCGCGCCGTGACGGAAGCGGACAGCATGAAAAAGAAATACGATAAGGCGATAGATAGCTTCTCCGCCTATGAATATTTTGAACAGCAGAACGGGGAGCGGGAGAAGGAGGAGGAAAGGGCGGCAAGGCAGGCCGGACGGGAGGAAAAGAAGGCCGCAAGGACCGCCAAAAAGCCGACGGCCGCAGCGAAAACGGTTAAAAAGAAAAAGTCCGCCGCGGGCAAGGCGATGACCCGCGTTACAAACAGCGCCATGAACACCATAGGCCGCGAGCTTGGCCGCTCCATAGTGCGGGGACTGTTCGGCTCAATAAGATAAGGGAGAAACGGGCATGAGGGAAAACAAAAAGCTTATAGGCGAGGTTATAAAGGACATTGAGCGCGACATGACGGATGAGGAGATACTGAGCCTGCTTGCCGGCAGCAAAATATCCGAAAACACAAGCAAGTCCGCAAAGGACGGCTACTCATTCGGCCAGCGTGCGGCGGATAAAATAGCAAAGTTCGCCGGAAGCTGGGGCTTCATATTCTCATTCGTAGCGGTGCTTATACTTTGGATGGCGGTGAACATATTGATGGCGGACAGCGCGTTTGACGCATATCCGTTCATATTGCTCAACCTTGTGCTTTCCTGCGTTGCGGCAATACAGGCGCCGCTGATAATGATGAGCCAGAACAGGCAGGAGGAAAAGGACCGCCGCCGCGCCGAAAACGACTACAAGGTGAACCTTAAAACCGAAATAATGATAGAGGATATACACAATAAGCTTAACCGCATATTGTCGCATCAGGAAAAGCTAATGGCATATATAAAGGAACAGGAGGAAAAGGAAAAGGAGCAGAACGGATAATCCGCCTTTATTCGCCGCATATGCACATATTTCGCCTATGCTGAGTAATATATCTTAGAATTGCCCCGCTGGGGCGAATAACAAGGAGGAAAGCATATGTGTAGCTCTTGCAACGGAAACAACTGGTGGTGGATAATAATACTTATCCTGCTTGCCGGCGGCTGCGGGAACGACTGCGGCTGCGGCTGCGGCAACGATTGCTGCTACGGCACAAACAACTGGTGGTGGATAATAATTATCATCCTGCTTGCCGGCGGCTTCAATTCCGGCTGCGGCTGCGGCAACGACTGCGGCTGCAACAACAATAATTCCGGCTGCGGCTGCGGCTGCAACTAAGCATATCCCTGCGCGGCAGTATCCGCGCGGAATATAAAAAAGCGGGGGCAAATCCCCGCTTGCTTTGCATTATAGGGCTTATTTGCTTCAGCCGTTCTCCCCGCCGAGCTTAGTGGCGTGGGCGCATATGGCCTCGTAGGTTTGCTGGCTCATGTCATGCTCCATCTTACAGGCGTCCTTTTCCGCGGTCATTTCGTCTATGCCAAGGCTTATGAGGAACCTTGTCAGCGTGCGGTGCCTATCCAGCATTTTGGAGGCTATTTCCATGCCGCTGTCGGTCAGCGTAATAAGCCCGTCCGCATCCATTGTTATGTAGCCGTTTTCCCTCAAACGCTTGGTGGTGTATGTAACGCTGGGCTTTGTAACGCCCAAATATTCCGCAACGTCTATGGAGCGGATGTACCCGCGCCTGTTTTTCATTATAAGCATCGCCTCAAGGTAATCCTCGGACGCCCTAAGTATTTTCATTCCGCCTTGCGCCGTCCTCTCAATGAATTCACTACTAACTTAACACACACCGCAGGAAAAAGCAAGCGTTGGCACAACAATGCGAAAATTGTTTGAAAAGGGGTTGACATATGCTGTTAGAGATGTTAAACTATGCAGCGGTTAAGGAAGCTTAACTCAGCGATATTAACACGGGTCAAGCGGATTAGCCGTTATTTTTTGAATATGGGTTAGCGTACACTAACCGATTTGCAAAGGAGATAAAATGATGCCGCTTACGCTTGCAAACACGAATGAGGAATACATGATACGCAGGGTGGGCGGAAGCCCCCAAGTAAGGAAGCACCTGGAGGATATGGGCTTTGTGCCGGGCGGAAGCGTTACCGTTGTATCAGCATTGGGCGGAAACGTGATAGTTAAGGTTAAGGAAGCGCGCGTAGCAATAAGCGCGGAGATGGCCCGCAAAATAATGATTTGACAGGGCTTAAATATATTTGCATCAAACAAGCAAAAAGGAGAGCACGGCAATGAAAACGCTTAGGGAAGTAAAAATCGGCGAAACCGCAACGGTGGTGAAGCTGCACGGCGAAGGCCCCGTAAGGCGCCGCATAATGGACATGGGTATAACCAAGGGTACGGAGGTTTTTGTGCGCAAGGTGGCGCCGCTTGGCGACCCGGTGGAGGTGAACGTGCGCGGCTATGAGCTGAGCCTGCGCAAGGCGGACGCCGAAATGATAGAGGTTACGGAATAATTTTTTTGGCATAAGGTTAGATAGATTTAACCGAAAGGAGCAAACCATGGAAAAGCAGATAAAGATAGCCCTTGCGGGCAACCCGAACAGCGGCAAAACAACGCTGTTCAACGCGCTGACGGGCTCCAACCAGTTTGTGGGCAACTGGCCGGGCGTAACGGTTGAAAAGAAGGAGGGCAGGCTGAAAAAGCACGACGACGTTATAATAATGGACCTGCCGGGCATATATTCGCTTTCGCCGTATACGCTTGAGGAGGTTGTAGCGCGAAACTATCTTATTTCCGAAAGGCCGGACGCGATACTGAATATTATCGACGGCACGAACCTTGAACGCAACCTTTACCTTACAACGCAGCTTACCGAGCTTGGCATACCCGTTGTGATAGCCGTGAACATGATGGACGTGGTGAAGAAAAACGGGGACAGCATAAACGTTGGCGAGCTTTCGCGCAGGCTTGGCTGCAAAATAGTTGAAATTTCCGCATTGAAGGGAACGGGCGTAACGGAAGCGGCGGAAGCGGCGGTAAATGCCGCCCGCGGCACAAAAACCGTGCCGATGCACACTTTTTCCGGCCCCGTTGAGCATGCCATTGCGCATATTGAGGAAGCGGCTGTACACAACATGAGCGCCGAGCAGCAAAGATGGTACGCCATAAAGATATTCGAACGCGACGATAAGGTGCTTGAAAAGCTGAATATACCCGCGCAGACGATGGAGCATATTGAGCAGGATATAGCGGCGGCCGAAAAGGAGCTGGGCGACGACGCCGAATCCATAATCACAAACGAGCGTTACGTCTACATTGCGGACATAATAAAAAGCTGCTATAAGAAAAAGAACACGGGCAGCCTTTCAACATCCGACAGGATAGACAAAATAGTTACCAATCGCTGGCTGGGTCTGCCTATATTCGCGCTTGTGATGTTCCTTGTGTATTATATTTCAATGGTCACCGTGGGCGCGGCGGCTACCGACTGGGCAAACGACGGCCTGTTCGGGGATGGCTACCACCTGTTCGGCATAGGCGGAGCGCAGTATGAAGCGGTGAATGAGGAATACACCAACGCCATGAACGCCATAAACGCCTTTGTTCCGATAGATGCCGAGGCTGAGGATTTTGACGCGGCTGCCGCGCTTGATGAAATAAAGGGCTTTGTTCCCGCATCCGAAAGCGGAACGGTTGAGGTGGAGGACGAGGAAACGCTGGCTGTTAATGAACTGACGGCATATTATTCAGCCATTCCCAAGGGCGCGGATGAGGAATCGACCGTTCCCATGACATATCTGGATGCGGCTGCATACGTTGAGAAAAAAGGCTTTGACGCCCCCGACCCCGCCAATTACGGCGTGTGGGTGGACGGTATACCCGTGCTTATAGGCAACGCGCTTGACGGCGCAAACGCCGCCGAATGGCTGAAGGGCTTGATACTTGACGGCATAGTGGCGGGCGTGGGCGCGGTGCTTGGCTTTGTGCCGCAAATGCTGGTGCTGTTTTTGCTGCTTGCGTTCCTTGAAGCCTGCGGCTACATGGCGCGCATAGCGTTTGTGCTGGATAGGGTGTTCCGCAAATTCGGGCTTTCCGGCAAGTCCTTCATACCCATGTTGATAGGCGTGGGCTGCGGCGTGCCGGGCGTTATGGCAAGCAGAACAATAGAGAACGAGCGCGACAGGCGCATGACCATAATGACCACCACGTTCATTCCCTGCGGCGCAAAGGTGCCATTCATCGCCATGATAGCCGGCGCCATGTTCGGCGGCTCCGCAATAGTATCCGTAAGCGCATACTTCATAGGCATGGCTGCGATTATAATATCCGGCATAATGCTTAAAAAGACCAAAATGTTTGCGGGCGACCCCGCTCCCTTCGTAATGGAGCTGCCCGCATACCGCTGGCCCACGCTTTCAAACGTATTGAGGAGCATGTGGGAGCGCGGCTGGAGCTTCATCAAAAAGGCCGGCACAATAATACTGCTTTCAACAATACTCGTCTGGTTCACAACGTACTTCGGAACGGTGGACGGCACGTTCAGAATGCTTGCAGAGGATGAAATAGACCATTCCATACTTGCCGCCATAGGCAATACCGTTGCATGGATATTCGCCCCGCTCGGCTGGGGCAACTGGCAGGCCGCCGTAGCCTCCGTAACCGGGCTTGTGGCCAAGGAAAACATCGTCGGCACAATGGGCATACTGTACGGCGGCGGGGACGGAACGACGTATCAAAATATTGCGGCCGCATTCACGGGCATAAGCGCTTATTCGTTCCTTGTGTTCAATCTGCTCTGCGCGCCCTGCTTCGCCGCAATAGGCGCAATAAAGCGCGAGATGAACAACCCCAAATGGACGTGGTTCGCAATAGGCTATCAGTGCGGCTTTGCCTACGCAATAGCCCTTATGATAAACCAGTTCGGCAATGCCATAGCGGGCAATACCGATGTTGTGGGCCTTGTATGCGCGCTGGCGCTGTTAGGCGGCATGATATACATGCTTGTCAAGCCCTATAAGGAGGCTAAAAGGCTTACCACCAGCGTAAGGCTGTAACGGGCTGAGCAGGCATAGACCGCACGGTCATTATTCTGAATATTCTAAAAAAGGAGGGATACCTTATGATGAACTGGCTTGCACAGAACATTGGAACGATACTTATAACACTTGCGCTTGCGGGCGGCGTGGCGCTGATATGCGCCTACCTGATCCGCCAAAGGAAGAAGGGGAGATCCTCCTGCGGCTGCAACTGCGCAAGCTGCGCCATGCGCGGCAAGTGCCATTCGCAGCAGTAGACCAACGGTGCGGGGAAGCTGCCGTTCGCGGCGTTTCTCCGCGCCATATATTGAAAAGAAACCTGGGCGGGGCGCAAAGCTTCGCCCTTTTTATGCGCGGCGGCATATGCTATAATTAAATAAAGTAAGCTCTTTGCGGAGGATACCACGATGGCATACCGCGTTGCCATATGCGATGATTGCGCCGAGGATGCGCGATTTGTGAACGAAATACTGAACGAATGGGCCCATGCACGCGGGGCGGATGTGAACACGGAAACATATCCGTCCGCCGAAAGCTTTTTGTTTGCGTATGACGAAAACAAGGCCTACGATATGCTGCTGCTGGATATAGAGATGAGCGGCATGGACGGGGTGAGCATGGCGCGGCGCGTGCGCGCGGAAAACAAAACCGTGCAGATAATATTCATAACCGGGTACAGCGACTATATTGCCGAGGGCTACGATGTTGCGGCGCTGCATTATCTTATGAAGCCCGTGAACAGGGAAAAGCTTTTCGGCGTGCTTGACCGCGCCGCGGAGCGGCTTAAAACAAGCCAACGCTGCCTTAATTTGGACATGGGCGGGGAAATGGAGCGCATACCGCTTTATGAAATACGCTATATTGACGTTAGGCAGAATTACGTTACCGTTCACGCAAAGCGGGACTATACCGTTAAGC
>CABSAH010000086.1 GCA_902475645.1 uncultured Christensenellaceae bacterium
CCTGAAGCAGCGGATAAACGTATTTCTTCAGCACGGAAACCTCGTACACAAGGGTCGTGTTGAAAAGCGCGTCCGCATTTTCCTGATACGGGAATATCCATGTTTCCTCGCCCCGCCTAACGCTCGGCCACATTGAAAGCGTATGCTCCATGCTTGCGCCGCGTGTTTCATAGTCCCGCACAAGCCGCCTTAAAAGCCGCGCGTCGGTGGTATGAATCCTGTTGTGGTCGTCTATATTCAGCGTTGTAAGCGCGCTTACATACACGCGGAAAAGCTTATCGCGGTCTATATCATCGTTTAGCAGCATCGGGTTCAGCGCATGTATGCCCTCTATTATAAGCGGCTCATCAGGGTGCAGCCGCATAACAATGCTGTCCTTAGCGCGCTTGCCCGTAAGGAAATCGAATACCGGAACCTCCACCTCCTCCCCGCGCATAAGCGCGGCAAGGTCGCTTGAAAAGCGGGGTATATCCAGCGTGTTTATATGCTCCAAATCCTTCTGCCCGTTTCCGTCGGCAGGGATTGCGTCGCGGTCAAGATAATAATTATCCAGCGAAAGCATCTTCGGGTCCTGCCCAAGCACCCTAAGCTGCGTTGCAAGGCGGTTTGCGCTGGTGGTCTTTCCCGATGAGCTCGGCCCCGCAACAAGCACCGCCCGCGCCGAATGCGCCACTATTTTATCCGCAATGTTGGCATAGCTCTTTTCATGCAGCGCCTCGTTCACGCGCACAAGCTCGCGTATCCTGCCGGTGGAAACAAGCGTGTTCAGCTCGCCCACGGTTGAACAATGCATAAGCTTGCCCCATTCATCGCTCTGCTTGAATACTATTGCAAGCTTGGGCAGGGGGTCATAGTCGCTTGGAACATCGGGCTCATCGCTTCTTGGCATAAGCAGTATCACCGCCCCTTCAACGAATTTAAGGCGGAATACGTCCGCATAATCGGTTGAAGGCGCCATTTCGCCATAGAAATAATCCATGTAGCTGCCGATTGTATAAACGTCAAAATAGCTGAACTTGCGCCATTTCAAAAGCGCGGCCTTATCCGTTTGCCCGTCGCGCTCGTAAAATTGAATCGCTTCCTTTATGTCCAGCCGCTTTCTTTCAAGGGGTATTGCGGCGCGCACAATATTGCGCATTTCGGCTTCAAGCTTCAATACGTCCTGTTCGCTGAGCGCAGGCTCCTTATCTATTGTTATATACAGCCCCGGCCCAAGCGTATACCTTACGCATACCCGCGCCGCCGGGAACAGCCGCCTTACAGCCGCAATGAATATGAATTGCAGCGTGCGTTCATATACGCGGCGGCCGGCTTCCTCTTTATAGTTGAGCAGATGAACATTCACGTCCTTAAACGGCGTGTATCTGAGGCTGAACACCTCGCCGCCTATCTGCGCCGCAAGCGGGCGCGACGCAAGGGACATCATATCGAGCTTAAGCTTTTTAACCGCATCGAGCAGGCTCTCCCCGTGCTTTATTTCGCACTCCATTGTGTCCGCAGTTATCCTCATACCATAACCTCCGTTTCATATGCTAATCATTATACAACAAATTGCGCCGATATAAAGCCGCAAGGCAATAAATTTTGAAAAGTTGGCGAATTATTCATACTTTCCCTTATTTTGACCTTATACTATGGTATAATATCAGCTATTGCGGCGGCGATAATGCCGCCGGAGCGGAGAAAGCATTATGGAAAAGAAGCAAAAGTCGTTCGTTCAGGGCGCGGCGCTGCTGGGCGCTGCGGGTTTGATAGTAAAAATAATCGGCGCGGTATTCCGCATTCCCTTCGCAAACGCCGTTGGGCCGGAGGGCGCATGCTATTACGATGCGGCGTATCCGTATTATTCGTTTCTGCTGGTAATATCCTCCTCCGGCCTGCCAACAGCCATATCAAAGCAGGTGAGCGAGCGCGTAGCCTTGGGCGACCATGCCGGAGCCAAGGAGGTATTGAGCGTATCCGTCAGGCTTTTGAGCATAATAGGCATAATAACAAGCGTTGCCATGTTCCTTGGCGCAAATGCGTTCGCCGCCATAACCGCGTATCCCGAAACCGTATTGAGCTTCCGCGCGCTTGCGCCGGCGCTGCTGTTCGTATCCGTAATGTGCGCATACCGCGGCTATCTTCAGGGTATGCAGCAGATGGCGGGAACAGCCCTTTCGCAGATTGCGGAGCAGCTGGGTAAGCTTATAATCGGCCTTACGCTTGCAATAAAGCTTCTTCCAAAGGGCCCCGAATACGCCGCCATGGGCGCGCTGATAGGCGTGAGTGCAAGCGAGCTGATGGGGCTTATTGTGGTGTATCTTTTCTACCGCAGGCGCAAGGGAGAGCTTGACAGGCTTGCCAAGCGCTCCTCCGCAAAGCCGCGCGGCTTTGCAGCGGTATCAAAGGCGCTGCTTGCCATTGCAATACCCATAACCATAGGCGCATCCATAAGCCCGCTTACCGGAATGGTGGACAGCGCGCTTATAGGCCGCATACTGCTAAAGCTTGGGTATAGCGAGGAGGTCACAAAAACCGCCTATTCGCTCCTTAGAACATATGTAACAACGCTTATAAACATGCCCGGCGTGCTTACAATGGCGCTTGCAATGAGCCTTGTGCCCGCAATTTCCGCAAAGAACGCCACGCATGACCGCGACGGGGTAAGCTCCACGGCAAGGCTTGGGCTAAAGCTTGCGCTGATAATAGGCATACCGTGCGCAGTGGGGCTTTTCGTGCTGGCACAGCCCATTATACATATGCTCTATCCAAAGCTTACCGAGGCTGAATTAGCCCTTGCCGCAGACCTTATGCGCACGGCAAGCATGGGCGTTATATTCCTTTCCATGGTGCAGGCCATGACGGGCGTTGTGCAGGGCTTGGGCAAGCCGCAGATTCCGGTTTTCAATCTGTTCATAGGCTTTGTGCTTAAGGTTATAACAATGCTGATACTTATGAACATACCCGCCGTTAATATTCAGGGCGCGGCAATATCCACCGTTGTGTGCTATGCATACGCCGGCGTTGCGGATACGATATATATGATGCGCCGCACAAAATGCCCCGTTAAGCTTTACGATACGTTTATAAAGCCCGTGGCCGCATCCGTGGCAATGGGGCTTACCGTGCATTATACCCATGCGTTTCTAAGCGGAAAGGGTCACGGCACGCTTGCCACCCTTGCGGCGGTTGTAGCCGGGGTTGCGGTTTACGGCATATTTGTTATAATTTTGAAGATGCTTTCCGCAAGCGAGCTTAGCTATATCCCCGGCGGGGGCAAGCTAAAGCGCATAATGTACAGGAACACCAACAAGCACTGAGGAGATTTTTACAATGAAGCTTACAATAGCGCCGCTTTCAACGCCCATGTCCATAACCGCCGCCGCGCAGCAGGCCATAACGTCGGCAAAAAGGCTGTTTATACAGACCGAGCGCCACCCGAGCGCATATTGGCTGAAGAGCAGCGGCATAGAATACGCCAGCATGGATGGGCTTTACGAAAGCTGCTATGATTTTGACGAGCTGAACGCAGCCATTGCGGAGCGCCTGCTTGAAAGCGATACGGATACGGTATACGCTCCCGCGGGCCGCGGAGCCGGAGCTGCGCTTATGAACGCCATACGCTCCCGCGCAAAGGAAACGGGCGCGGAGCTTAGCATACTGAGCGCCAGCGGCTATGCGGAGGCCGCCCTATGCGAAGCGGGGCTGCCCATAAGCGGCGGCAATGTGCGCATAATAAGCGCAAACGAGCTGCCCTGCCGCATGGATACCGCCGTGCCGCTATGCATAGAGGAGGTGGATACGCCCATACGCGCGGGCGAGGTTAAGCTGGCGCTTGGCGAATACTATCCCGATGAGCATTGCGTTACGCTTGCCTGCATGGATGAGCGCGGCGCATACCATTGCAATAGCATAAAGCTATATGAGCTGGACAGGCAGAAGAACTGCTTCTTTGCGGCAACGGTGCTTATAGTGCCGCCCGCGGCGCTTGAGGAATTGGACAGGCACGGCTTGGACAGCCTTATTGACGTTATGAAGCGGCTGCGCGGTGAAAACGGCTGCCCGTGGGACAGGGAGCAGACGCACACGAGCCTTAGAAACACCATGATAGAGGAAGCTTACGAGGCCGTGGACGCCATAGAGCGCGAGGATATGGACGCATTGTGCGAGGAGCTTGGCGACGTGCTGCTACAGGTCGCCTTCCATGCGCAGATAGAAACCGAAGCGAGCGATTTTACAATACGCGACGTTACAACGGGCATAGTTAAAAAGCTTATGTACCGCCATCCGCACGTTTTCAGCGCGCTGAACGTATCGGGCACGGATGAGGTGCTGAAAAACTGGGAGGAGCTGAAGAAAAAGGAAAAGCATATCCTCTCCGCTACCGAAGCGATGCAGGCCGTGCCGCAATGCTTCCCCTCCCTTATGCGCGCGGGCAAGCTGCAAAAGCGCGCCGCCGCCACGGGGTTCGATATGGATGCATGCGCCGCGCTTTGCGCCGTTAGCGAAGCGGCGGAGCGTATAAAGGCGGGCTATGCTGCTGGTGCGGACGGCGAAGCGCTGTATCCATTGGCGGAGGAGCTGCTGTTTGCGGCGGTGTATGCAATGCGCGCGTTGGGGCTTGATGCCGAGCTTACGCTGAGGGACGCGGGGAACACATTCCTTGAAGCATTTGCAGAGGCGGAGCGGCTTTCGCTGCAAAACGGCGCCGAATTGGGCAGGCTTACTCCCCAGGGGCTGCACGCGCTGATGCAAGGGGCAAAATAGGCGAAAAACAAGGCTTTTTTACTGCAAAAAATCAAAATAGTGCTTGTACTCATGATGAAAAGCTGATACAATATCCATTGCGCAAAATTGTTGCCGATTATTTTTAGGAGGATAGAATCAATGAACAAAACCGAGCTTATAGCCGCAGTAGCCGAGAAGAGCGGCCTCACCAGGAAGGATTCCGAAAAGGCAGTGCTTGCCGCGCTTGAAACCATCACCGAAACCCTGAAGGCCGGTGAAAAGGTTCAGCTTGTCGGCTTCGGCGTATTCGAAACCCGCGTCCGTCCCGCTCATAAGGGCCACAACCCCATGACCGGTGCCGAGATCCAGATTGCGGAAAGCAAGGCTGCCACCTTCAAGGCCGGCAAGGCTCTTAAGGAAGCGCTCAACTGATTCAGGTATAATAACGCGATAAAAGCGGCAAAGCCACTATAAGGCCATGCCGCTTTGTTTTTTTCTTCCCTTATCCTCCCTTTATAAATTCCCGCATGAACGCGCAGAACGCCGCAAGCGCGGGGCCGTGATAATTGGCGTTCATGGCAAGGCCAATCTCCCTTTCGCTGTGTTCAAGCGGCACGGTGCATACGTTGCCAAGGTGCATTGCGCTTATCATAAGCTCCGGCAATATTGTAAAGCCCAGCGCGCGCTCCGCCATTGCAGCCGCGGCGTAATCGTCGCCCATGTTCAGCACGGCCTTCGGCCTTATTCCCGCGCGGGAGAAGAAGCGTCCCACATCGTATTTGGAGCCTTCCGCAGGCACTATGAACGTTTCCCCCGCCACGTCCCGCGCCGTAAGGCTGCGCTTTTTGGCAAGCGGGCTTTTTGGATGCACAACGGCAAGCAGCCTGTCCCGCGCAAGCGGCACGGTTTCAAACTCCGCGCGCGAGGGCAGCGCCACAAATGCGCAATCCACCCGTCCGGAGCTTAGCATATCCTCAATGGGCGAATATGTGCCGTTTTCTATCGTTATGGCTATGCCGGGGTAAAGCGCGTTGAACCCCGCCATAACGCGGGGCAGCCACGCTATTGCAACGCTTGAAAACGTGCCTATTCTAAGCGTTCCCCGCTCCATGCCCCTCAGCTCCTCCGCCGCGTCAAGCACGGCGTTTTCCGCCGCAATAAGCCGCCGTATGTGGCCTATAAGCACGTTCCCCTCCGGCGAAAGCTCCACGCCCGCCTTTGAGCGGATAAGCAGCTGCACGCCAAGCTCCTGCTCCAGCGTATGCACAAGATGGCTCACGCCCGATTGGGTGTAGCCCAGCTTATGCGCTGCCGCCGTCATGTTCCCTTCCTCCGCCGCGGCTATAAAAGCGGCGTATTTGCTGTTTGCCATAATATGCGCCCTCCGTTTTGCCCTGTATGCGTTTATTATAATAATTACATATGCGCCGTGTCAATGCATCGGCATTTGTTTGATTGGTTGCAAGATATAAGTTTTTCTCATGTATAACACAAAGCATATTCATTTTACTTGCGATTCACTGGGTTGTATAATCGCATTTGGGACTGTATTACATCCTTTTTTCGGCAAAAGCATACATCATTTTCAAAGAAAGGGCTTCCGTACAAAATATGGGCATTAAACCGGCCGCCTCCGATAAAAAGACGGCAGACAAGGCAAAATCCGGCCATAAAACATTAAAAGCGGTATTATTCCTTATATGCTTCGTGGCATTCTTTGCGTTTTTCGCCGTGCCGATGGGCCTTGCGAACACGATGAACACAATGATGAACACGGCGTACAGGCTGCTTATGGATACTACGCTTTACCTTATGGCAATAGCCGTAATAGTCGGCGCGCTATCCTCCGTGCTTACGGAGTTCGGCGTGGTGGAATTGATAAACCGCGCGCTTTCCCCGCTTATGCGGCCGCTTTACGGCATGCCCGGCGCGGCGGCTCTCGGCATAGTTACAACATATCTAAGCGACAATCCCGCCATACTCACCCTTGCGGACGATCCTAAGTACCGCCGCTATTTCAAGGCGTACCAGATACCCGCGCTCACAAATCTCGGCACCAGCTTCGGCATGGGCTTAATAGTTACAACGTTCATAATAAGCCTTGGTTCATCGGGCGGCGAGCATGTTGGGCTGGCGGCGCTGTGCGGCAACATAGGCGCCATATGCGGCAGCATACTTGCCACGCGCCTTATGCTCAACCACACCACCAAGGTAATAGGCCGCGAGGAGGAGGCGGAGCCGATAGACCCTGCCGAGCAGACGAGCGAACCCACCGAGGGCAGCGGAAACGGGCTTATGCGCTTCCTTGTTGCGGCAATGGACGGCGGCAAGAAGGGCGTGGACATGGGCCTTGGCATAATACCGGGCGTGCTTGTTATATGCACCATTGTAATGATGCTTACAAACGGCCCGGGCGAAGGCGGCGTATACACCGGCGCGGCTTACGAGGGCATACCCGTATTCCCATGGATAGCGGAAAAGCTTAACTTCATATTAAAGCCGCTGTTCGGCTTTTCGTCAAGCGCGGGTCTAAGCGTGCCTGTAACGGCGTTAGGCTCCGCAGGCGCGGCGCTTGGAATAATACCCGGGCTTTTACAGAACGGCTTGGTGAATACCAACGATATCGCCGTATTCACGGCAATGTGCATGTGCTGGAGCGGCTACCTCAGCACGCACGTATCCATGATGGAGCTGCTGCACAGCACGCGCTTCACCGGCAAGGCAATACTTTACCATACCGTAAGCGGCCTGTTCGCAGGCATTGTGGCAAACTGGCTGTTTAAGCTTGTGATGTTGATAGTGTAAAAAAATGTAAACTTCGCTCCCCTTCGGGGGAGCTATTTTTATGTGATACACCAAAAGGCTCCCCTGACGGGGAGCTGTCAGCGAAGCTGACTGAGGGGTTAACGATA
>CABSAH010000087.1 GCA_902475645.1 uncultured Christensenellaceae bacterium
TCCTGCTCCACGCGCTTCTGTATGCCCTCCATGCGCGCATCAAGGCTTGCGCCCAGCGTTGCGCATTCAAGCAGCTCCTTTGTTATTTCGGCGCGGATATAGTCCGGCACGTCCTTTTTGTAGTTTATTTTGTGTTCAAGGCTTGCCCACCAGTCCATTGATATTGTGCGGAACTGCACCTCAACCTTCATCATGCGCTTTTTATCGTGCAAAAATATGGGCGTTTCAACTATCAAGTGCAGGCTGCGGTAGCCGTTGGGCTTGGGGTTCTTTATATAATCCTTGTATTCTATAACGCGGATATCGTCCTGCTTGGCGAACGATTCGGAAAGCGTATATATGTCGCTCGGGTACGAGCATATTACGCGCACGCCCGCAATGTCGTTTATGTTTTTCTCTATGCTGTCTATCGAAATGCCTATGCCCTTGCGCGACGCCTTTTCTATTATGCTGTCCAGCGATTTAAGGCGGGTTTTTACGCTCTCTATTGGATTGCGGTCATATTGCAGGGAAAGCTCCTCGTTAAGCACGTTAAACTTGGTGGATACCTCCATCATGGCGCAGCGGTAATACGCCATAAGTTCCCTATACGGCCGCGCGTAATTCTGCATCCAGTTCCTTATGTCGCTTTTGCTCAATCTGGACAGCAAAAGCTGCTCCAAGCCCTGCATCTCGCTGAGATTTATCATAATTAAAACCAGTTCCGCCTTTCGTTCATGCTGCTATTTCATCTTTAATTATAATCATTTTCAAAGCGCCGCGTCTATGCGTGCATTGTGACGAAAAAGCAAAACTTTTCACGCGGGGCGTATTGTCAGCGTATCGGCGCGGTGCTAATATATAATTCATACCGATTTTGATAACGGAGACAGCATTATGAACAGCGAAGCCATAATATCAAAGCTTAAGGCCGTTCCCGGCAACGTGGGGTTCTATTATAAGGACCTTACCACCGGCGAAACGCTTGGCTACAACGAAAACGAGCCGTTTGAAGCGGCAAGCGTAATAAAGCTTCCGGTGTACATGATAATAATGAAGCTATCGCACGAGGGCAAGCTGAGCCTTGGCGAAAAGCTTACCTGCCGCCATGCGGACAAGCTGCCGCCCTGCGGCGCGCTGTATTTCTTTACGGATGAGCCGATTGTGGATATTCAAACGCTGTGCGCATTGATGATAACCATATCGGACAACACGGCGACGAATATGCTTATAAACCGCTTGGGAATTGATTTTCTCAATGCGGAATTCAAGAATATTGGCCTTGAAAAGACCCATATAGAGCGGCTGCTGTTCGATAGCGAGGCGGGCGCGCAGGGCAAATGCAACTATATCGTTCCTGCCGAGATGGGTATGCTGCTGGAGCGGGTATACCGCCGCACATTCGTTTCAAGGGAAGTGAGCGAGGCGATAGAAAAGCTTCTGCTTGAACAGCAGATAAACCACAAAATACCGGGCTATCTCAGCGGCGATATCGCCGTTGCGCACAAAACGGGCGAGGACGAGGGTTTGACAAACGACGTTGGCATAGTGTATGCCGAAAGGCCGTTCGTTGCAGCCTTTGCAAGCTATAACACCGATGTTCCCGCGGCGGAAATAGCCATACGCGAAATCTCCCGCGATTTGGCCGGAATTGCGCCGTATAGGGCGTAAGTGTCAGGAAGCGTAGGCTTTCGCTCCCCTGCCGCACTCCGGCGTGGAAGCGTTTTATTTGTTAAAAGACCCGCGGACAAGCGCCGCGGGTCGTATTGTTTCATCATTTAATTAAGGTTACTTCTCCTCCTCCGCGCTTTCGCCGAGGACGATTTGTATGAACCGCTCCGCCGCCGGAGAAAGCGGCACGCCTTCAAGGGATATAAGGCCTATGTTGCGGCTGGGCATGGGCGTTTTAAGCTTTATTTCAAACAGCTCGCCGCTGTCTATCGCCTCCGCCGCAAATTCATACGTTACGCAAGCCACGCCAAGGCCGATTTTGGCGAACTCAACCAGCAGGCTGTGCGCGCCAAGCTCTATTTCCGGGCGAAGCGTTACGCCGCACACCGCCGCAAAATCATCCTGATACTTTCTGGAGTTGGACGCCTTTTCAAGCAGCACCAGCGGCTCACGCGAAAGCTCCTCCAGCGTTACCTGCCTGTTCATAAGGTGCTTGAACCGCCCCGACGCCACGAAAACATCATGCACCTTCAGCACCTCCTTAACCGAAAGCGCGCTGTCTATAACCGGAAGGTTTACAAGCGCAATATCCACCTTACCCACCTTCAAAAGCTCCACCGTATCAGGCGTTGTGCGGTTAGTTACCTGAAGCTGAATATCGGGATATTCGGAATGGAATTTTTCAAGATACGGCAGCAGGAAATACTGGCACAGCGTATCGCTTGCGCCTATCATAAGGCCGCCCGATTGCAGTGTGCGCATCCTGTTCAGCTTATCCTCCGCCGCCGCTATCAGGCTTACGGCCTTATCGGCATAGCTATACAGCATTCTTCCTTCGCTGGTCAGCGATATGCCGCGGCTGGTGCGGGTAAACAGCGTGCAGCCCAGCGTATATTCAAGCCTGTGCATGGATTGGCTTATTGCGGGCTGGCTTACATAAAGCTCCCGCGCGGCATGGGAAAGGCTTCCGCAGCGCGCAACGGTGCAAAATATGCTGTATAAATCAAGGTCGGTAGGCATAATATGCTTCCTCCATCTTTTCAGGGTATTGCATTTGATTATACATACCATTGCGTCATAATGCAATAAGTTTTTCTAATATTAGTGCAATATTCCGCGTCGGATGTTATAATAGGAACAAATCGCATCAACTGCAAGGAGGAAATTCAAATGGAACAGGCCTTACGTTCGTCAACGGGGCTATGCAGCATAAACATCCGTTTCTGGGAGCCGGAAAACCAGCCGCCGCGCGCCGTATTGACCATTATGCACGGCATGGCTGAGCACGTGGACAGATATAATGATTTTGCAGGATTTCTCACTAAAAACGGCATTGCCGTAGCCGCTGCGGACATGGTATCGCACGGCAAAAGCATAAGCGAAAACGGTATCCGCGGCTATTTCGGGCCGGAAAACGGCTGGGACAGGCTTATTGACGATGCGCTGAGCGTGCATGAGGTCATAAAGCAAGCTTATCCCTCTATCCCCTGCTTCCTTCTCGGCCACAGCATGGGCTCCTTCCTTGCGCGCTCCTATGCGGCGCGGCACGGCGGGGACATAGATGCATTCGTGTTCTGCGGCACGGCGGGGCACAATCCTGCCATGCCGATAGCAAAGCTTGTTGCAAATGCGGAGATAAAGCGCACCGGCGGCAATGTGCCGAGCAAAAAAATCGATTCGCTGGCATTCGGCGCATACAATAAGCCCTTCGAGCGGAGGACGGAGTTCGACTGGCTCAGCGCGGACCAAGCGAATGTTGACCGCTATATTGCCGACCCGCTTTGCGGCTTTACGTTCACCGCCGCGGCGTTCCGCGATTTGTTCACGGGGCTTGAGGAGGTATCCCGCAAGGACTGGGCGGCAAAGGTGCCAAACAAGCCCATACTGGTGATAGCGGGCGACAAGGACCCCGTCGGGAGCATGGGCAAGGGGCCTAAGGAGGTTGCAGCGCGGCTTACCGACAGCGGCCACGACGTTTTATTCAAGCTTTACCCGAATATGCGGCACGAAATACTCAACGAAACCGATAGGGAGACCGTTTGGAAGGACGTGCTGGATTTCCTAAATATGCATATAGGCTAAGGGGAGGACAATGGCGCATTACGATTGGGCAACGCTATATAAAAAGCTTGAAGGCTGCACGGACTGCGGCCTTTGCAGGAGCCGCACAAACGTTGTTATAGGCGACGGCAATCCGCAGGCGAAAATAATGCTTATAGGCGAAGGCCCCGGGCGGGATGAGGACATGCAGGGCTATCCCTTCGTAGGCGCGGCAGGCAAACTGCTGGATAAGATGCTTGCCGCAATAGACCTTGACCGAAGCAGGGTATATATTGCAAACGTTGTAAAATGCCGCCCGCCGCAGAACCGCACCCCGCTTGAAAGCGAGGCTGTTGCCTGTCTGCCGCATCTTAGGGCGCAGGCGGCGCTGATACAGCCCAGAATAATCGTTTGCCTTGGCAAAACGGCGGCAATGTACGTTATAGACCGCGAAATACGCATCACGCGCGACCGCGGCATATGGCGCATAAAAAAGGGCGTGTGGATGCTGCCCACGTTCCACCCCGCCGCCCTTTTGCGCGACGAAAGCAAAAAGCGCGACGCATGGGACGATATGCGTTCGCTGAGGGATAAAATAAAGGAGCTTGGGCTGGACGGATAAAATAAAGGCAGGAAGCGTTTTTCCGGTAAGCTTCCTGCTTTTTATATTCAGTCCTCAAACAGCCCGCATCTATCCATAAACATCTCGCGCTGCCAATCCGGCCCGTCCAGAAGCACCTCCAGCAGAGCATCCTGCAATTCGTCCTTCTTCATTCGCCTTATGTAGCCTTCAAGCGTCAGCTCATCCTCCATGCGGCGCTTTTCTTCCTCCTCAAGGTATGCGTTCAGCTCGTTAATGTAGTTCTTTGCCTCTTGCGGATATGCGGCAAAGTACAGCGCCACCATGTGCTTGCACACAGTGCGCGGTTTTCCCTCCACATACGGACATTCGCATTGGCACTGATACGGCTGCACTTCATCTATGTATACGTTGTATTCCGCTCCGTTGCTCCCCGCTACCCTGCCCTGCCACTTTTGCTCGCCCGCGCTTTCTATTTGCAGCACCTTTTTGTCTATAAAATACATATACCCTCGATGCACGGTTTGTCCCTTTGTATTGGAAATAATGCTCATTGTATAATTCTCCGTTTCGTGCGGTTTATGGATTGATTATACATCAACCACAGTCCAGCGCACAAGCGCCTATGCGCCGTCCGCGCGGCACACCCGCCTCCGTTCCCGTCATATCCCCCGATTTTCGCGCATATTCTTAATATGCCTTAGGAGGTATAAAGGATATGTTCGTTTGGCTTGTTCGGCTTTTTTCGCGGCTGTTTTTCTTTACCGGATACGTTGGGCTAAACAGCTCATTCCCCGACCCGCTCACCGCGGCGGAGGAGCGGCGGTGCCTTGACGCCATGGCGCAGGGCGACGAGGCTGCCCGCGATAAGCTTATAGAGCATAATCTAAGGCTTGTTGCGCACATTGCAAAAAAGTACGCCTCGCCCAAGCGCGACAGCGACGACCTTATTTCAATAGGCACGGTTGGGCTTATAAAGGCCGTGTCCACATTCAATACGTCAAGGAGCAAAACGCTTGCGGCATATGCGGCAAGGTGTATAGAAAACGAAATACTCATGTCCCTGCGTGCGGAAAAGAAGCAAAGCGGTGAGGTATATCTTATGGAGCCGATAGGGACGGACAGCGACGGGAACGAAATAACGCTTTGCGATATACTCGGCACGGACGCAGACCAGGTGCATAACGATGCGCAGCGCAGCATGGATGCGGAGCGGCTTTGGCAGGCGATAGACGATGCGCTGAGCGCGCGGGAGCGCACCGTTGTTAAGCTCCGCTACGGCATACCATGCGGCAGATGCATGGCGCAGCGCGAGGTGGCGTCAATATTGGGCATATCAAGAAGCTATGTTTCCCGCCTTGAAAAGAAGGCGCTGACTAAGCTTTATATCCGCCTTGGCGATAAATAATCAATGCTTGACAAAGCAAAAATTCGGTAGTATCTTTCAATGCGGTCAATGCGGTAAAAAAAGCGCCCGTTTAGGGCGCTGCAATAGATTTTGCATACATACGAAAGGAAGGCATAACCATGCAGATGTTGGTTTTTATCACCAAGCAGACCGAATGTATAACCCCGATTCTGGCCGATCTGCTCAGCCGCAACATAAGCGGAGCAACAGTTATCGACTGCGAGGGTATGCTCAAAACCATCAATGAATCAAGTATAGACCCGCCGCCGGTGTTCGGGTCGCTCAGGCATTTTATAAACCCCGGTCAGGAAACGGCAAAGCTTCTTATGATAATTGCCAAGGATGACGAACGGCTTGCGCTTGTGAAGCAGATAATCCACGACCATGTGGGCAAGCTGAACAAGCCCAACACGGGTATAATGTTTGAAATACCCGTTATGAACGTTGAGGGGGTTTCAAAGGAAAGCTGATGGGTACAACAATTTTATATATTGCGGCTGCAATGGCGGCCGGACTTCTGTTCAATAGGCTTGCAAAGCTAATTTCGCTGCCAAATGTAACGGGCTATCTTGTTGCGGGGCTTTTGATAGGGCCAAGCGTGCTTAACCTTATCCCCAAGGAAGGGACGGCGGCGCTAAACGTGCTTGTAACGCTGGCGCTGGGCTTCATAGCCTACTCGATAGGCGGCGAATTCAACATAAACAACATAAAGGCCATAGGCGGCAAAAGCATAATCATAACCATGTTCCAGGCCTTTGCGGCGGTATCCCTTGTGGATATAACGCTGTGCTTAATGGGCTTCGATGTGCCGCTGGCGCTTACGCTGGGCGCAATAGCCGCGGCTACCGCCCCCGCCGCCACGCTTATGGTGGTGCGTCAATATAGGGCCAACGGCCCCGTTACGCGCACGCTGCTGCCCGTTGTTGCAATGGATGACGCGGTGGGGCTTATCGTGTTTGCCATATCTCTTGCGCTGGCGCAGGGAATGTCCGGCGCCCAAGGCGTCAGCTTTTACACAACGGCCGTTCAGCCGCTTATGGAAATAGTGCTTTCCCTTGCCGTAGGCGGGGCGATAGGCCTTGCGGCAAGCGTTGCGCTGCGCTTTTTCCATTCAAAGGATAATTTCCTCTGCGTATCCGTTGCGGCGGTACTGCTGGGCACGGCGCTTGCGGATTTATGGGGGCTTTCGTCGCTTTTGCTTTGCATGTCCATAGGCGCTGTGGTATGCAACCTAAGGAAGGATGCGGACGGCATAATGGACGGCTGCGAGCGCTGGACTCCGCCGCTGTTCATGCTGTTCTTCGTAATATCGGGCGCGGAGCTTGACCTTGCCGCCATACCCACGGTCGGCATACTGGGCATTGCGTACCTTGCGGCGCGCTCGGCAGGCAAATACATGGGCACATATATAGGCTCCGGCATCGTTCATGCGGACGATAAAATAAAAAAATATCTCGGCCTTGCGCTGCTTCCGCAGGCGGGCGTGGCAATAGGCATGGCGCAGGTATGCGCGGCAAAGCTGCCCATGTACGGCGAACGCATAACCACCGTTGTGCTGTGCGCAACGCTTATTTACGAGCTTATAGGCCCCGTTATAACAAAGACGGCGCTTGTGAAGGCGGGCGAAATATCGCCGGAGCTTGCCCATGCGCGGCGCAAAAGGGCGCATAAAGCCCAAAACGGATAAAAATTTGCTATTTTGGCCTGTGCCGGCTTCAAAAAGCTTGTGAACAGGCCTATGGCCACCATGGTCAACCGCGCCTTTGCCAGCAGCGCCAAGGCGTCCCTGACCAGCTTCACCGACATGGTCCCCGGCGTCTGGCATTACGACGAGATGGCCAAGAGCGTGCAGATGGGCGCCTTCCAGGGTGCGGACGGCAAGCTCAGCCCCAATGACCCCATCACCC
>CABSAH010000088.1 GCA_902475645.1 uncultured Christensenellaceae bacterium
GCACGGTGTTTGCATGCATATCTATATACACCTCGTCGCCTTTCTTTGCGCCGAGTGTATTATCCATTTCTATATCCGCCTCGTTTGAGCCGAAGCGGAAGCATGCGTTGCAATGGCCGCAGGCATCGGTTTTTTTGAAGCGCACAGTGGCCTTTTTGCCGCTTACTTCAATAACTATGCCCTTCTGCCTTACTTCCTCACTCATCTATATCCACCTTTATATGCAGCTCCTCAAGCTGCCTGTCCGTAACCGCGCCGGGTGCGCCCAT
The DNA here is from genome assembly GCA_902475645.1 of uncultured Christensenellaceae bacterium. Taxonomy (GTDB): domain Bacteria; phylum Bacillota; class Clostridia; order Christensenellales; family CAG-138; genus Phil1. The sequence goes on from CABSAH010000088.1 coordinate 270, forward strand.
AAGAATATCCTGCGCGTTCTTGTTCATGGGGAACGGTATAATCTCCCTTATGCTGTCCTCTCCCGCAAGCAGCATAACCATTCTGTCCACGCCCGGGGCAATGCCCGCATGGGGCGGCGCGCCGTAGCAGAACGCATTATACATTGCGGGGAACTTTTTCTTAACATCCTCCTCGCCAAGGCGCACAAGGCGGAACGCCTCAATCATTATTTCGGGGTCGTGATTCCTTACGGCGCCGGAGGAAAGCTCTATGCCGTTGCACACAAGGTCGTACTGCTGCGCGGTTATGGTCAGCGGGTCAATTTCGCCCGCAGCGGCCTTCCTGAGCGTTTCCGCGCCGCCATCGGGCATTGAGAACGGGTTATGGCAGAATTCAAGCTCGCCCGATTCGTCGCCTATTTCATACATCGGGAAATCCACCACCCAGCAGAATTCATAGCGCTCCTTATCCATATGGCCGGGAACGAGCGCGCCGAGCATTTTGCGCATAACGCCCGCGGTTTTGCGCGCGGCGGGCAATTTGCCCGCGGCAATGCCTATAAGCGTGCCCGGGGTAAGGCCAAGCGCTTCAACTATCGCGTCGTGATGCGGCGCCATGAACTTGGCAACGCCGCCCGCAAAGCTGCCATCCGCTTCAACCTTGAACCAATAGGGCTTTGCGCCGGACTGCACCTCAACATCGGCGCACAGCTTGTCTATCTGCTTTCTGGTCAGCTCGCATCCGCTGCACGCTATCGCCTTAACGCTGTTCCCTTCGGCAAACGGCGCAAATTCGCTGCCCGCAACAAGCTTAGTTATATCCTGCACCCTCAAATCTATGCGGTAATCCGGCTTGTCCGTGCCGAACTGCTCCAGCGCATCGTTATAGGATATGCGCTTGAACGGCGCGGAGGAGGCGACATTGTATTTGCCGTACTTTGCAAATATGGGCGGCAGCACATCCTCTATAACGGAGAAAACATCCTCCTGCGAAGCAAACGCCATTTCCATATCAAGCTGATAGAATTCGCCGGGGCTTCTGTCCCCGCGGGCGTCCTCATCGCGGAAGCAGGGAGCTATTTGGAAATACCTATCGAAGCCGGAGGTCATCAAAAGCTGCTTGAACTGCTGCGGCGCCTGCGGCAGGGCATAGAACTTGCCCGGATGCTTCCTTGCCGGCACAAGATAGTCCCTTGCACCCTCAGGGCTTGAGGCGGTAAGTATGGGTGTTGTTATTTCAAGGAAGTCATGCTCAAGCATGGCCTTCCTCAGCGCGGCTATAACGTTGCAGCGAAGAACTATATTGTCCCTCACCTCGGGGTTCCTCAAATCAAGATAGCGGTATTTGAGCCGCTGCGTTTCGTCCGCCTCGCGGCTGCGGTTTATTTCAAAGGGCAGCTCATTGTAAATGCAGCGGCCGAGTATTTCTATCCTTTCCGGCACAACCTCTATTTCGCCCGTGGGCTGCTTTGCGTTTTTGCTGGCGCGCTCGCGCACCGTGCCCGTTACGGAGATTGTGGATTCCTTGTTGATGCCCTTTATAATGTTCATCATATCTTCGGTTTCAACCACTATCTGCGTAGTGCCGTAAAAATCGCGCAGCACAACAAACGCAAAGTTGCTGCCCACCGCGCGGACGTTTTCCATCCAGCCCGCAAGCGTTACCTGCTTATTTACGTCGGCAAGCCTAAGCTCGCCGCAGTTATGGGTTCGTGACTGTATCATATACGGTATGCTCCTTAATAATTGTTCTGTATTCTTGCGCTTTTCAGCTTATTTTATCAATTCGGCGGCTTTTTCGGCAAAATTCTCCATCGGCACTGCCGTTTCCGTGCCGTCCGCCATGTTCTTCAGCTTTACAATGCCGTTTTTAACCTCGTCCCCGCCCAATACGGCAACAAAGCGCGCGTTCAGCTTATCGGCATATTTGAACTGCGCCTTAAAGCTGCGGCCAACATGGTCGAATTCCGTCTTTACGTCGCGCTTTCTAAGCTCTCCCGCAAGCTTTAAGCCAACGTTCCTTGCTTCATCCCCAACGGGCGCAATGTATACGTCCACAAGGTTAGGCTCCGGTATCGGGTTAAAGCTTTCCGCAACCAGCAGCAGCCTTTCCATGCCCATGCCGAAGCCGACGGCGTTCATCTTGGGCCCGCCCAGCTCCTCAATAAGCCCATCGTACCTGCCGCCGCCGCAAACGGTGCCGGTAAAGGCGCCTTCGGTAGAAACAAGCTCGAACACGGTTTTTGTATAATAATCAAGCCCGCGCACTATCATTGGGTCTATTTCGTATTCTATGCCAAGCGCGTTGAGCGATGCTTTAAGCTCCTCAAAATGCGCCTTACATTCCGGACAAAGATAATCCAGCACCTTTGGCGCGGCCGCCGCTATTTCGCCGCACCGCTTTTCCTTGCAGTCCAGTATCCTGAGCGGGTTCTTTTCATAGCGGGTCTTGCAGGTTTCGCAAAGCTCATCGTAATTCGCCTTAAGATATTCCTTAAGCGCGGCATTGTATTGGGGTCTGCATTCGGGGCAGCCTATGCTGTTTATTTTGGCCTTTACGCTCCTTATGCCAAGCTTGTTCAGTATGCCCGCCGCAAGGGATATCACCTCCGCATCCGCGCTTGCCCTCGGCGCGCCGAAAACCTCCACGCCGAACTGATGATGCTCCCTTAGCCTGCCCGCCTGCGGCTTTTCGTAACGGAAAACGGGGCAGTAAAGATAGAACATCTTTGTGGGCTGCGCATCGGCAAAAAGCTTGTTTTCAAGGAACATGCGCACCGCCCCCGCCGTGCCCTCGGGCTTTAGCGTAACGGAACGGTCTCCCTTATCGGTAAAGGTATACATTTCCTTTTGCACAATGTCCGTAGTGTCGCCAACGCCGCGGGAAAAAAGCTCCGTATGCTCCAGCACCGGCGTGCGGGTTTCGCGGTAGCCGAACTCCGCGCAAGCGCTGCGCATCAGCTTTTCTATATGCTGCCATTTGTAGCTTTCCTTCGGGGTAACGTCCTTCATGCCCTTGGGCGCCTGAATCTGCATAATACACCTCTTTCATGCTTCGCTTATAAAAATAGGGCTCTCCATCCTTAAACAGGGACGGGGAACCCGCGGTACCACCCTTATTGAGCATAATAAAATGCTCCGCTCGCGCCCCGTAACGCAGGGCAATCGTCCGCCATTTCCTGCGGAAGGCTCATAAGGCGTCTTTCGCCGTATGCCCATGTTCGCGGCGGCTTCCAGCCACGGCCTGCCCTCTCTTGTGCGAACGCAAAACGGTTACATCCTTATTCATTGCCGATTAAAATATATAATAGCATTACCCGCGCCGCTTGTCAACGCGCCACGGCCGCCGATGCGCCTGTTTTTTCGGTATTATTCGCCCTTTTCACGCATAAGCTTTGAATAATCCACAAAGCCGCGCGGATCGTCAATCCAAAGCCGTTCCATATTATAATATTCCCTTTCCTCGGGATAGAATATATGCACAAGTATCGAGCCGAAGTCAATAACTATCCAGCGGCCCTCGCCGTATCCCTCTATGCGCCTTACGCTAAGGCCCATGCCTTCGGCCTTTTCCTCTATTTCGTCGCTGAGCGCCTTCACCTGCGCCGTTGCCCTGCCGGAGCATATTACGAACCAATCCGCAATTATCGTTTTGTCCCCAACGTGTATTGCAACTATGTCCTGCGCTTTTTTATTGTATAGCGCGTCGCATATCATCATTGCCTGTTGGCGGATGGCTTCTTCATCCTGTGCGTTTACCGTGCCGAAATTTTCGTTCATTCCGTTCCTCCTTTGTGTTTTTCGGTTTCCTTTCTTATTGCCTGCCTTATCATAAGGGATTCGTCCGACGGCGCAACGCCCCGCGCAAGCAGATTGCCTATTGAATTATCCATTGTCATAAGCACCGCCCCGTCAAGGTCGCTTTCGGCCCTTTCCCTAAGCCTGTCCACGCCGTTATATGCCCGCGTGTATTCGGCTTTATCCGCAACGTATAGTATTTTATCAAGCTGCGTCATATTCAGCCTGCCGAAAACATGGCAGCCTATTGCGTTTGTGATTTCCTCATCCGCAATGCCGAACTCCCTCTGCGCCCGTATCGCCCCCAGGGGGCCGTGTAAAAGACCGGGTGCGCGCTGCTCCTCGGCATTGGGCGTATAGCCGTATTTCTTTGCAAGCCGCAGCGCCGCCTCGTCGCCAAGCTTGGCGCAATCGTGCAGCAGCCCCGCCGTGCGCGCCTTTTTGCCGTCCGCCCCCCATATTGCCGCCAGCTCAACGGCATAGCCCATTGTGCCTATTGAATGGGCAAGGCGTTTGGGCTTCATGTATTCCGCAAGGCGCCTTTCGTATGCCAACACATCCTCGCTTTGATACAAAAGGTCTGAATATATGCGCTCCGTAGCATTGTGCGGCACAAGCCTTGCTATACCCTCGGCCTCGTATACGCGGCGGCGGATAGCGGTTGAGGATATATCGGGCCCGTCAAAGCCCGCCATGTGTATGCGCGCGCCGTAGCCTTTTATAAGCTCCTGCGCGGCTTCGTATTCGCCCGGTATAGCCGGCCTGCCCACGGCTATTATGTCCGCAAGCGCAAATATGGTCTCCGGCCTGCGCCATTGGTGCAATGTTTCCAGCATATCCGCGCCAACTATGAGATACAGCTCGTCAACGCCGTTATACAGCCCCATTAGCGTATCCGCCATATAGCTTACTCCGCCGCGGCATATCTCATAATCGCACGCCGCAAGCCCTTCCTCGCCCATAAGCGCGGCACGGGTCAGCTCAAGCCGCTCCTTGGCGCTTACCCCGAATGCTATGCTTTTATGCGGCGGGTCCCCCGCCACCATGAACAGCACCCTGTCAAGAGAGAAACGGCGCTTAACCTCGCGCGCAATATAAACATGTCCGTTGTGCGGGGGATTGAAACTGCCCCCCAATATACCGATCTTCATTTGATTTATTATACACTACAATTTCATAGTAGTAAACCGCGAATAATCATTGCGCCGCGCGGGAACAATCCATAAAAAAGCAACAGGGGGAGCAACACATGAGCATTGGTGAAAAAAGAACGCTGAACGCATATTACAAGCGCCGTTTTTACCGCGGGCGCACGGCCCTTGCCCGCGCTGCGGACTTTATTGCGCTGAGAATGATTTTATTGATAGCGTGCTATCTTTGGTTTTCGCTTAATGTGGAAGGCATGCTAACGGCCGCTGTGCTGACCATAGCAACGGTGGGGGCGATATCCGTATTTGCCGAGCTTATAAAAAGCGTGCGGCTTGAAAAATTCGTGCTGCGCGAAAACGCCCGCCTTGCAAAAAAGCTGTTCATGGAAAGCCTTGTGCTTATGCCGCGAAGTGAATTTTTAGGCATTGTGCGCGAATATATAAAGCGCCGCGGCAACGGCTTTGACGGCGACGGTCTTATATACACCGTGCAGACGCTTTCCCCGGTGGATGAGGAAACCGTGCTTTGCGCCTGCCGCGCGGCAAATAAGCGCGGCTGCAAAAGCCTTTTCATATTCTCCTCCGCCGCCGTAAGCCAAGCCGCATACTCCATTGCGGCGCGCTGCAACGGCATGAATATTGCGTTCATATCGGGCGATATGCTATGCGCCTGCGCCGATATGCCCGATGACGACGCGGTGAAGCAATACATATTAAAGCAGGCGGAGCGGAAAAAGCAAATAAAAAAGCGGAGCGTATCCACGGCGATAGGCCGCGGAAGGTGCGCGCGGTATCTGCTGACTGCCGCGGCGCTGTTCACGCTCAGCTTTTTTGTAAGCTATACGCTTTATTACCGTATGCTTGCGGGCGCATGCGTAAGCCTTGCCGCGCTCAGCTTCTATGCGGCGCGTTCGCCCTCCGCCGCGCCTAAGGACGCCTGATTGCAGCGCCCTCTATCCTTATATCAAGCATCTCCTTCACGGGAATATGGGTCGTTTCGCCGTTCACGGCGGCGCGAAGCACAATTTCGCCGCCCGCACAAACAAGGCATATAGGCTCTATCCTTTCCCGCGGCCAAACGTCCGTATCGTCAAAGCGGGAAACATAGCTTAGCTGCCTTTTGCGCTCTATGGCCTCGCTTATCGCTTCCACCGCGCTCCTAAGCCTGCTCCCCTCGCCGCACGCGCGCTCTATCACGGCGGGAGCGGCAAAGCCTGCGCCCTGCGTTTCGGCTATGCCCTGCTTCAGCCGCCGTGCCGTATCCCCATCCAAAAACGGCGCACAATCAATGCTCAGCATGGCAAGGCGCGCATCCCCCGCATTAAGCGGGCGGTTGGCCGCATAATACCCGCGCGTGGTGCTTTCCGTTTTCCAGCCCATGCGGTTAAGCGCGGCAATATCCGCATATATGCTGCGCCTGTCCGCCGCAATGCCGCGCCGCGCAAGAATTGCGCAAAGCTTTTTTGCGCTAAGCGGGTGCGCCTCATCCGTGTATTCATTAAGCGCTTGAATCAGCGCAATAAGCCTTTCCCGTGAAGCCATGGCCTTATGCCCCAAGCCCTATAAAGCCGAAGCACAGCAGCGCCTGCGCCGGTATATAGGTCAGCATAACGGGGAAGTTGGGCCGCCTGACATCGCGCGCAAACATGCTGCGCGCAAGTATTGTATCCGACGCCAAAAACAATATTGCCCCAAGCGTTATAAGCGCGGCGTAAAATTGCCCCTCGCCCGATTTTATCCTTAAAGCAAGGTTTACCCACGCAAACACGTTCACCGCCGCAACTATGCTGAGATACACGGGCATGAGAATGCGGAATTTTTTATCGTCAACGTGCTTTTCAAGCCTAAAGCTCATATATGCAACCACTATGACATATATGGCTATAAACACCGCCGCCGTTATAAGGCGGGACTGCGTTGCGCCCGGCGTGCAGCGGAAAATGCTGAGCGCATAAAGCCCGTGCCCAAGCGTAAAGCTGAGCGCGCCCGCTATAAACGCCCTGCCCGTATCCTCGCTTATCAGCAATATGTCCCCCGCGAGGCCGCCTATCAGCGCCGCCATCACCGCCGCGTCCACGGGCTTTGCCGCGCATGCGTAATATATGCAAAGCGACAGCAGAAGAAGCGGCTTTGTAAGCTTTCTTGGCGTATGCATTCCAAAATAGCAGAAGAACAGATGCACTATGCTAAGCAATACAAAATATACAATAAATCCGGTCATATCCCTCTCCCCAAGCGGCGTAATAATTCGGCTCCCGTTATGCGCTTTATAATACACCAAATCCGCTCAGCCCGTAAAGCGTTATTGATAATACTTCAACGTGCCATAAGCAAAGTGAATGTGAAAAAACATAATTCGCTGTTTTCATATTATTTTTTATGA
>CABSAH010000089.1 GCA_902475645.1 uncultured Christensenellaceae bacterium
AGCAAACGCGCAACGGCCCCGTCCGCGGCAACGATTTGAAATATAACCTTACGCTAACCTTTGAAGAAGCGGCGTTCGGCACAAAGAAGGAAATACTGGTTCCGCGTGAAGAAAACTGCCCGGATTGCGGCGGAACGGGCGCAAAGCCCGGCTCCACGCCCACAAAATGCTCTGCCTGCGGCGGCACGGGTCAGGTGCGCGTGCAGCAGAATACCATGTTCGGCTCGTTTTCAACCGTGCGCACATGCGAAGCCTGTAACGGCACGGGCAAGATAATAAGCGATCCCTGCACGCGCTGCAAGGGCCGCGGGCGCATAAACAAGAGCAACCGCATAAGCGTTACGATCCCTGCGGGCATAAATAACGGCCAAACCCTTACCATGCGCGGCGAGGGTGAAGCCGGTATACGCGGCGGCGCGAACGGCGACCTTTACATAGGCATAAACGTAAGGCCGCATAAGCTTTTCAGCCGCAAGGGGTATGATCTTTATCTGGATATAAACATACCCATGACAACCGCTGCGCTTGGCGGCGAAATACAGGTGCCCACGCTTAAAGGCAGCGTTAAATACAACGTGCCGCAGGGTACGCAGCCGGGCACTACATTCAGGCTGAAGGAGCAGGGCGTACAGAAGCTTAATTCCGCGGGCAAGGGCGATTTGTTCGTGCGCGCTAATGTGCAGATACCAAAGCGGCTGAATGAAGAGCAGCGCGAGCTGCTTGAAAAGCTGGCCGAGGCTATGGGCGACAAAGCAACAAACACGCCCAAGCCCATGAAGCGTACAATAATAGATAAAATGAAGGACAAATTCGCGCAGGACGACAAATAATTACGCAAACCAAAAGGCCGGGAGCAAATCTCGGCCTTTTAGTATCCAATTCATTATAATGCTATCCCGGAGGCCACTGAAGCTCGCGCTCGCCGAGAAGTTGAATATGCAGAAGGTTAACGCTCTGCCAGCCGTCCTTACCCGTGTGTATAAAAAGGCTGTAGCCTGCCTTTATGCCAAGCTGCTCGGCAACAGAGGACGCAATCTTAATAAGATGGCCCATAAGCGCGCCGTCATCAACCATTGTCACGTTGTCGTAATGCTTTTTAGGCACTATCAAAACGTGAACCGGCGCCTGCGGCTCAAGGTCGTAGAATGCGATTGCCTTTTCGTCCTCATATACCTTTTTGGAAGGTATTTCGCCCGATGCTATTTTGCAGAATATGCAATTCTCCATTTGTTATGGTTCCTCCTTCCGTATAAAATCAAATTTGCTTTATAATACCCGTTGCCCCGAAGCGATTGTATCCGTTTATCGTCACGGGGACAATGGCGTTTATAAGCTGAGCGCCGTTTGGCTTTACGCCAACCTTAACATATGTATCGGTGTGCCCCCAAACAAGGCCGTTCTTTTCCTCCTCAAAAAGCACCTCCTGCTCAGTGCCTATAAGGGAGGACATGAAATCGGCTTCAAGCTGCTTTGATACGGCAATAAGCCGCTTTGCCCTTTCGTGCTTTTCGGCAGATGAAAGCTGACCTGCCATGCCGTATGCGGGGGTACCCTTGCGGCGGGAATATGGGAACACATGTATTTTGGATAGCCTTTGTTCCCGCACAAACGCCATTGATTCTTCAAATTCCTCCTCCGTTTCGCCCGGGAAGCCCACTATAACGTCCGTGGTTATGGCGCAAAGCGGCATGGCCTGCCTAAGACGCGCTACGCAGTCCGCATAAAGGGCGGGGGAGTAGCGGCGATTCATGCGTTCAAGCACGGCTGCGCTGCCGCTTTGCAGCGAAAGATGGAATTGCCTGCACACAAGCCCGCTTTCGCTTACGGTTCTTATGAATTCATCGCTTAAAAGCTGCGGCTCAAGCGAGCCTAAGCGCACGCGGACTATGTTCTTCAGTCCCTCAGCCTGCTTTATTGCATCGCTCAGCGTTATTTCGCCGCGCTTGTCCTTGCCGTAGGACATAAGATGTATTCCCGTCAGCACAACCTCGCGGTAGCCCTCCGCATCGAGTATTTCAAGCTGATGCCTAACGTCGTTAAGCGGGCGGCTCCGTACAGGGCCGCGCGCATAGGGAATTATGCAGTATGCGCAATATCTGTCGCACCCATCCTCTATTTTTAGATACGCTCTTGTGCGCCCTTCGCGGCTTACGCTCAAATTCTCAAATTCATCCTTCGGCCCGTGCGGAGTTACGGCGGAGGTTTTTTCCTGCGCATCTTCTTTTATAAGCTTTTCTGCAAGCTCAACTATCCTGCTGCGTTCGCTTGTGCCGAGTATCAGCGATACTCCCGGCAGGCTCAATGCTTCCTCCGGCGAGGTTTGCGCATAGCAGCCGGTTATAATAAGCTTTGCATTGGGGCAAAGCGAATGTGCGCGGGAGGCCATTTGGCGGGATTTCTTATCACCCGTGGAGGTGACGGTACAGGTGTTTATAACATATACATCCGCAATGTCGTCAAAATCCACAACCGTGTGGCCGGCATTTATAAACATTTCACGCATGGCGTCAGTATCGTATTGGTTCACCTTGCAGCCAAGTGTACAGAATCCAACCTTCATGCTTCGCCCTCCATATGGTACATTATTATTGCGGTTATTGCAGGGCCTGCCGTTTCCGTGCGCAGTATTCTATGGCCAAGCGAAAACGGCTGCGCGCCAAGTGAAGTAAGCAGCGCCGCCTCATCGTCGCTTATGCCGCCCTCGGGCCCTACTATTACGCCTATTCGCCTTACGCTGCCATTCAAGCCGCAAAGCACATCCTTTACGGAATTTTCGTGTTCAAGCTCATATGCCAGCAGCAGCGCGTCAAATTCGGCGCTGTCAATTTCCTTAGGCTCTATCAACCCGCCTATGCGCGGGATAACGCCGCGGCGCGACTGCTTCGCCGCTTCCGCCGCAACGCGCTGATAGCGCTCCAGCTTTTTATCAAAATCCTTTTTGCTCAGCCGCACAACGCTTCGTTCCATTGCCACGGGAACTATTTGGCTTATGCCAAGCTCTACGCACTTTTGTATTATGGTTTCAAGCTTGCCCGCCTTAGGCAAACCCTGAAACAGCGTAACGGAGCATTGCGGCTCGGTAAGCGCGGGGGCGGAGGAAAGCAGCTCAAACCGCGCCACGGCCTTGCTCAGCGCGGTTATTTTGGCGCGGTAGTCCGTGCCCATACCGTCGCAAAGCATAACCTCATCCCCGATTCTTAACCGCAATACGGAGGATATATGCTTAACATCATCGCCGTACAGCACGGCGGCATTATCGGCTATGTTCTCTTTTTCTATGAAGAAGCGGTTCATGCGCGCTTCTCCGCCAATATGGCGCGCCAATCCCCGCCGCGGCGTATTTCAATTATGCTTAGCCCAGCGGCGGTCAGCGCGGCAGCCACTTCATCCTCGCGCGTATCTATTATGCCGGAGGTTATGAACCTGCCGCCCGTTTCAAGCAGCCTTGCGGCATACGGCGCAAGCGCTATTATTACGGAAGCCACTATGTTTGCGGTAACTATCGGGTAACGCTTTGCCTCTATCCTCTCGCGCAGGGCGTTATCCGTAAGCACGTCGCCCGTAAGCACGGTGTAGCGGTCGCGTCCTATGCCGTTTAGCGCGGCGTTTTCATATGCTATTGTTTCCGCTATCGGGTCTATGTCCACGGCTATTGCGTCCTTAGCGCCCAATATAAGCGCGGCTATGGATAATATGCCGCTGCCGCAGCCAAGGTCAACCACGCTGTCGCCTTCTTTTATAAGCTCGTCTATGTATTCAAGGCACATGCGCGTTGTAGGGTGCGAACCCGTGCCGAACGCCATGCCGGGGTCGAGCGAGAGCACGCGCCTGCCTTGGGAATCGTATTCATCCTCCCAAGACGGCCTTACGAGCAGATGCTCGCCCACGGGGAATGGCTTATACGCTTCCTTCCATGCGTTTAGCCATACCGAATCATCAACCGTTTGTACGATTGTGTTAAGGCTGCCGATGTCGAAGCCGAGCGGCATTGATTTCAATTCAGCAAGCGATGCTTTAAGCGCGGCAACGGTGCCGTCCGCAGCGGCATCGTCGTCTATATACGCCTTTACGCAGGGTTCGGATGCGCAAAGCTCATCCATGTCCGCAAAGTCCCAATATTTTGCGCTTTTCTGCAAAAAATCGGCTATTTCCTCGCGTCCCTGCACTATTTCAAGCTGCTCCATGCCAAGCATTGCAAAGCGCGCGCATACGGCCTCCAGCCCCGCCTCGGTTGTGAATACGGAAATCTCTTTATATTTCATAGGCTTACTCCATTCCTGTTTTCATCTGATATGATATTACATTTTGGCCCTGTCCGCAACAGTATTCGGTTGATTACTCAATGGCTGTATGGTAGAATTTGCTAAATAAAAGCATTTGAGGCATAAACTATGGTGAATACGGAAATAGTTTCGCTTGAAATAAGAAAAGTCGGTAAGGATACGGAGCTCGCTGAAAGGCTGCTGGACTTCGTTGAAAACTTTTCGTGGGAAGAAGTAAAAGAACATACCGTAATGATGATAAAAAACTGGAGATTTACGGACTGGGAGACTATGTTTGCCGTAATTGCAGACGGCAAAATCGTTGGCATGGCATCGTTTATGAAAACGGACTATTATCCGCTGCCGGAAATATACCCGTGGATATCGACCATATTTGTTTCCGAAGAATACCGTGGGCACAGAATAAGCCAAAGGCTGATAGACTTTGCCAACGATTATGCCAAGGCGTGCGGCTTTGACGTGACGTATATACCATCTGAATATGTTGGACTTTACGAAAAGTTTGGCTATAGCTACGTTGAGGATATTGTAAACTACGGCAACGGAGTGGACAGGTTGTATATTAAGCGAATATAATGTAATAGACAAAATAAAACCTCCGCATGATTTATGATATGCGGAGGTTAATTGCGCTGTTCAGCTTTTTTACTTATTGCCGCCGAAAAGACGGGTGAAGAAATTGCCCACGGAGGCGAAGAAGTTCTTTATGCTTTCGCCTATTTTGCTTACGGTCTGGCCGATTTTCCGGCGTTATCAACCGTTTTGGCTATGCTCGTCAGCTTATCCTTCAATTCGTCCGTATCCAGCTTTTCAAGGCTTCGGCACAGGGAAACAAGCTGGTTTTTCTGCGCATCGTTGAGCGTAACATTATAGGCTTCGCAAAGCTTATCTATTTCGGCCTTGACCTCCTCATCGGTCATGGTCTGGGTCTGGTCAAGTATTTCCTTAAGCCCGTTTACAAGCTGAGCCGCCTCGCTGCTGCCTATGTATTCGGCCAAGTTGCCCGTGGTTATAAGCTCTTCTACGCCCACGGCCTTTGCTATTTCGCTAAGGCTTGAACCCGTTATATCCTCGTAAGCCTTGTATATGCCCGTAAGCGCCGCCGTACCCGATACGTCAAACGGGGCGGAGACAATTACCTTTGCATCGGTTATGCCTGCGGTGGTAAGGGCATTGATATACATTTCGGATGTACACCAGTTTATGTGTTTTGTGGTTATCTGCAAGCCACTGCCGGGTTCGCCTATAACTATATATGTGCAGGAAAGGGCAACCTTGCCTATCTTCCTTTCGGGGGCAATGCCTTCAAGGTAGGCGCGTTCGTCGGCATTGGTAACGGTTATTTCTATTGCGTCGCCCGGCTCAATGCCAAAGTCCGCATAAACCCTCGCGCGTTCTTCCGCGTCAAGATCCGCGCCTATGGTAACGCGCGCGTCGCCCGGCTCAATGGCCATAGCGATTGCGGGCAGCATACAGCATATAAGCATACATACCGCCATAGCTAAGGATAATATCTTCTTTTTCATGAACAATTCCTCCTTTATAATCCCGCCAACGGAACTTACGGATTAGATTATACCACACTTTTCATTGGGACGTATTAACAGGGTGTGAAATTTGGCCATGCAAAGCTTCCGAATTTTGTCATAATATGATGAATCCATAAATTTGCCCACCTGCTGATATTAAGCACGGTGGGCAAGGGCTTTTAAGCATAATTTATAGGCGTCAGGCTTTTTTTGCGTAATACCTGCGGGTGAGAATGTATACGGGGAGGCCGATAAGGGTAATGGCAATGCTTCCTATGGAAAGCCATGTTACCTCGCTGCCGCTTAGGAAAAGCCTGCTTATAATAACATACAGACCGCTTGCCATAGCCAATATCGGTATAACGGGGTAGAGGGGAACCTTATATTCGCGTTTCAAATTCGGCTGCTTGCGGCGCAGGGTTATTACGCACGCAAACGTCAGCGTATAGAATATCCAGCAGGAGAATACGGCAAGGTCAGTAAGCATATCGAACTGCTGAGTGATTGAATACAGGCAGCCGAGGAAGCCTATAAGTATTACGGAGTTGGTAGGTACCGAGCTTTTGTTCAGCTTTGCAAAAACGCCGCTGAAGGGTACGGATTGGGTTTCGCCAAGGTAATAGGCAACGCGGGAGCCCGAAAGCAGGAACCCGTTTGCCGCGCCTATAACGGAAATTATTATGCCGACCTTTACAAGCGTGCCGCCGACAGGCCCGAATATTCTCATTGCTACCTCCGATGCCGGGGACTGATAGTTCATCAGCTCATCGGCGGGTATGACCCACAGATACGCCATATTTATTATGAAGTAAACGGCCATTATTATGGATACGCCGCCTATTATGGCGCGGGGCAAATCGCGGCCGGGATTCTTCATTTCGCCCGCAATGGCGCCAACGTTGGTCCAGCCTTCAAACGCGAAAAGAACCGCTATAAGCGTTTGCCCAAGCACCGCGCCGGTGCTGAGCTGTGCGCCCGTGGCGGGGTCTTTACCGACCATTGGGGTGAATATGGAATGTCCACCTTCGCCGAATATAAAGCCGAACACCATCAGCAGCACAAGCGGTATAAGCTTGCATATAGTGGAAATTATCTGCACGCGGGAAGCGGTTTTGTTGCCAAGGGTATTGATTGCAACGAGTATTATTATAACGGCCATGCCTATGGGCAGCGCATATTGGGAGCCGAAATATTCCGAAAGCTCCTGCCCCACGCGCACGCCGTAACCGGCAAGAAAGGCGGGGTAGAATATTACCACCTGCATCCAGCCTGCAAGGAAGCCAAGCTTATCGTTATATACTTCGCCAAGATATGTTACCATGCCGCCTGTTTTGGGTATAAGTACGGCAACCTCCGCAAAAGTTAGCGCGCCAAGTATGCTGGCAATGCCGCCTATTATCCACGCAAGCATACCCATGCCGGGCGCGCCGCCCGTGGCCTGATATATGGCATAGGGCTTAAAGAATACGCCGGCGCCTATGACGCAGCCTACAACTATGGACATTGCGGACATTACGCCAAGGTTCTTTTTCAGTCCCTTTTGTTTTTCCAT
>CABSAH010000090.1 GCA_902475645.1 uncultured Christensenellaceae bacterium
TATGGTATTTCAAGGGCATACCCTGCCGCATGAAGATGCTGCTGGACATGAGCCCCAGAAACCTTGAAAAGGTGCTGTACTTTGCATCGTTTGTGGTTACCGACCCCGGCGAGACCCCGCTTCAGTACAAGCAGGTTTTGAGCGATAAGGAATACCGCGACGCGCAGAACGAATACGGCCCCAGGGCCTTTAAGGCCGGCATGGGCGCCGAAGCAATAAAGGAGCTGCTAAAGGAGCTTGACCTCAATGAGCTTGAAAAGCAGCTCAAGGAAGAGATAAATTCCTCCTCCGGCCAGAAACGCGCAAACGCCATAAAGAGGCTGGATGTTGTTGAAGCCTTCCTTAAAAGCGGCAATAAGCCCGAATGGATAATACTGGACGCAGTGCCGGTAATACCGCCGGAGCTTAGGCCGATGGTTCAGCTTGACGGCGGCAGGTTCGCCACAAGCGACCTTAACGACCTTTACCGCAGGGTTATAAACAGGAACAACCGCCTAAAGAGGCTGCTTGAGCTGCATGCGCCGGACATTATAGTGCGCAACGAAAAGCGTATGCTTCAGGAAGCAGTGGACGCCCTTATCGATAACGGCCGCCGCGGACGCCCCGTTACAGGCCCCGGCAACAGGCCGCTGAAGTCCCTTTCCGATATGCTTAGGGGTAAGCAGGGTCGTTTCAGGCAGAACCTGCTGGGCAAGCGCGTTGACTATTCCGGTCGAAGCGTTATAGTCGTAGGGCCGGAGCTTAAAATGTATCAGTGCGGCCTGCCCAAGGAGATGGCGCTGGAGCTGTTCAAGCCCTTTGTAATGAAGAAGCTTGTTGACGACGGCCTTGCGCACAATATAAAGAGCGCAAAGCGCATGGTGGAGCGCGTCCGTACAGAGGTATGGGACGAGCTGGAGGTTGTGATAAAGGAGCATCCGGTAATGCTCAACCGCGCGCCTACGCTGCACCGCCTCGGCATACAGGCATTTGAGCCCATACTTGTTGAGGGACGCGCAATAAAGCTGCATCCGTTGGTATGCACCGCGTTCAATGCGGACTTTGACGGCGACCAGATGGCCGTACACGTTCCGCTCAGCGTTGAAGCGCAGGCGGAGGCAAGGTTCCTGATGCTTGCATCCAACAATATACTCAAGCCGCAGAGCGGCCAGCCCGTTGTGGAGCCCACGCAGGACATGGTACTGGGCTGCTACTACCTTACCCTTCAGCGCGACGGCGAAAAGGGAGAGGGCAAGGCGTTCTCAAGCGAGGATGAAGCCATAATGGCATACCAGACGGGCGAATGCTCGCTCCATGCCAAGGTGAAGATTCGCATAGAGCGCGAGTTTGAAGGCAAAAAGCTGAGAAAGGTGATAGAAACCAGCATAGGCCGCGTAATATTCAACAACGCCATACCGCAGGATCTTGGCTTCGTTGAAAGAAATACGGCGGACGATATGTTCAAGCTTGAGGTCGATAAGCTTGTTGTCAAAAAGGACATAGGCAAGATAATAGACAAGTGCTACCGCCGTTACGGCGCGGCAGAAACCAGCGAGATGCTGGACCGCATAAAGGCCATGGGCTTCCGTTATTCAACGCTTGGCGGCATAACGATAGGCTTCCAGGACATTACGGTTCCCGAGGAGAAAAAGACCATATTGGCCGAGGCCGAGGTTGAGGTAAACAAGATCGACAGCCTGTACAGGAGCGGCTTCCTCAGCAATGCCGAAAGGCGTACCAACGTAATACGCATTTGGGACGAGGCTACCAATAGGGTCACGAAGATCCTTATGGATTCGCTGGATCAGTATAACCCGATATTCATGATGGCAAACTCCGGCGCCCGCGGTTCCACCAACCAGATTCGTCAGCTTGCCGGTATGCGCGGACTGATGGCCGACCCGAACGGCCAGATAATAGAAGTGCCTATACGCGCAAACTTCCGCGAGGGTCTTACGGTGCTTGAATTCTTCATCAGCTCCCACGGCGCGCGCAAGGGCTTGGCCGATACGGCGCTGCGTACTGCGGACTCCGGCTATTTGACCAGAAGGCTTGTTGACGTTTCTCAGGACGTTATAGTGCGCGAGGACGACTGCTTTGCCCTGCGCGGCGAAGCGCCCAAGGGCGTGAGGATAGAGGCCATAATGGACGGCAACAAGGTGGTTGAAAGCTTTGGCGACCGTATACTTGGCCGTTACAGCGTGAACGAGGTCATCCACCCCGAAACCGGAGAGGTGCTTTGCCCCGCAAACAGCATGATAACCTACGATATCCGCAACAGGATAGTTGACGCGGGCATAAAGAGCATGGAGTGCAGGAGCGTATTCACCTGCCGCAGCGACCACGGCGTATGCACCAAGTGCTACGGCGCGAACCTTGCAACCGGCGGAGAGGTGAACATAGGCGAGGCGGTCGGCATAATTGCCGCGCAGGCCATAGGCGAGCCGGGCACGCAGCTTACCATGCGAAACTTCCATACCGGCGGCGTTGCGAGCGCAACGGATATTACGCAGGGTCTTCCCCGTGTAGTTGAAATATTCGAAGCGCGTAAGCCCAAGGGCTTGGCCGTAATAAGCGAGATTGCCGGCAAGGTTGAAATAACCGAAGGACAGCGCCGCGAAGCCATTATTACGGGTGACGACGGCGAGGCCGTGAAGTATCTTATACCGTTCGGCGCAAAGCTGAAGGTAAAGACCGGCGATACGATAGAGGCGGGCGACGAGCTGACGGACGGCTCCATCAACCCCAACGACATACTGAAGATAAAGGGCGTAAAGGGCGTGCAGGCCTATATGCTTAAAGAGGTTCAGGACGTTTACCGTTCGCAGGGCGTTGAAATAGCGGATAAGCACATTGAGGTAATAATCCGCCAGATGCTGCGCAAGGTGCAGATAGAGGACGCGGGCGATACGGATATGCTGCCGGGCGAGCTTGTTGACATATTCCGCTTTGAGCGCGAAAACGAGGAAATGGTGATGAAGGGCATGCAGCCCGCCGTTGCCAAGAGGAAGCTGCTGGGCATAACCAAGGCCGCCCTTGCGACCGATTCGTTCCTCAGCGCCGCGTCGTTCCAGGAAACCACAAGGGTGCTGACCGAAGCCGCCATAAAGGGCAAGGTAGACCCGCTGGTTGGCTTGAAGGAAAACGTTATAATCGGCAAGCTGATACCCGCAGGCATAGGGCTTAAACGTTACCGCAACGTGGAGGTCCGGCCCAAGGACGTTGAAATGTAAGCAATAGAAGGATTATTCGGGCCGCATGGGGCAAGGTTGTTTCCCGGCGGCCCGATGCATAACCGCGTAAGGAGAACAGCATATGACCCAACCAAAGTATACGGATGCGGACTGCCCGCTTTACGGCAGCGAATACTGCGCGGCGCTGAATATGGAAAGCTGCGAAAAATGCACCGTTGATTGCTCCGACGAAGAAAAGACGGCGCGCGTTAAGCAGGACCTTACGGACATGGCCGCGCTGCTGCCGCATGACGGCATGGCAAAGCTCTTTGCGGGCGGGGAATGCGTGATATGCAAAGGCGAAAAGGGCAAAAAGGAATACTATGCGTTTTTTGACATGGGGCATCCCGGCGCGCGCAGGCACAGGGCAAAGGGCCTGCTGGGGCTATTGAAAAAGGAGCCGCGCTTCGGTTCGCTGCTGCCGGCGCAGGTGGGCTGCTGCAAGGAATGCAAAAGGCGCATGACCCGGCTAAGCTATGTGAAGGGGATTATAATAGCCGCGTTTTTAATAATCGGGCTTGCTGTGCTGAGCTTAAGAAGCGTGAACGAGCCGCTTATGGCCGTTACGCACGGATTGCCGTTTTATATATTCGCGGCGTGGGCAATAATCGGCATAGCTGCGGCGGAAATAGCCTACCGCAGCATGAAGCGCCGCTATTCGGGGCGCATGTATCTTAACGTTATGGATGCGCCCATGCTTGGGGAGCTTAAGGAGAAGGGCTGGTTTGAGCTTTTTGCCGAGCATGGCGTGAGCAGGCTGGTATTCTCCAAAAAGCCAATGAGCCACGGATTGTTTGCGGCAATGCCGGACGAAATGGTGAATAAAAACGGAATCCATGGCGAAAACAGCGAAAATGCCTAAAATTTCCGGCTGTATTGATTGACAAGCCGCGAAATGGATGTTACAATAACTAAGTTGCGGAAAATGTCCCTTTCAAGGGGTTGCAAGGGATTTTCTTAATATAAAGAATATTAAATTTGTTTGGAGGAAATTCTTCAATGCCGACCATTAACCAGTTGGTTCGCAAGGGCCGCGAGCAGGTGAGCTACAAGTCTAACTCCCCTATACTCAAGCAGTGCCCCCAGCGCCGCGGCGTTTGCACCGCGGTACGTGTTCTTACACCTAAAAAGCCTAACTCCGCTCTGCGTAAAATAGCGCGTGTACGTTTGACCGACGGTCTTGAAGGTACCGCGTACATCCCCGGCGTGGGACACAATCTGCAGGAGCATAGCGTCGTCCTCATAAGGGGCGGCCGCGTAAAGGATCTGCCCGGTGTTCGTTACCACATCATCCGCGGCGCGCTCGATACCGCGGGCGTAGCCAAGCGTATGCAGGCCCGTTCCCGTTACGGCGCCAAGAGACCCAAGAAATAAGGAGGGAAATTAAGATGCCGAGACGTGGATTTGTACCCAAGAGGGAAGTTCTTGATGACCCTATGTACGGCGGCAAGCTGGTGACGAAGCTCGTCAACCAGGTCATGCTGGACGGTAAGCGCGGTACCGCGCAGAAGGCTTGCTACGGCGCGTTTGAAATCATTCGCGAAAAGACCGGCCGTGAGCCTTTGGAGGTATTCGAGCAGGCCATGAACAACATCATGCCCGTGCTTGAAGTCAAGGCCCGCCGCGTGGGCGGCGCCACCTATCAGGTACCTATCGAGATAAGGCCCGAAAGGCGCCAGACTCTCGGACTCAGGTGGCTGGTGAACTATGCCCGCGCCCGCAGCGAGCATACCATGATGCAGCGCCTTGCCGGCGAAATCATGGACGCCGCAAACCAGACCGGTTCCGCCTTCAAGAAGAAGGAAGATACCCATAAGATGGCCGAGGCCAACAAGGCTTTCGCGCACTATCGCTGGTAATAACGGCAATATACTGCTGCAAAAACGGATCCGGCTTGACAGCCGGGTCCGATTTTCTGCAAAAAGCGGAAGCGGCGTATATATAGATTTAATAATTTTTTTGTAGAGGAGGGCTGCAAGTGGCCAGAGAAACCCCGCTTGAAAAAACGAGAAACATCGGCATCATGGCCCACATCGATGCCGGAAAGACCACCACTACCGAGCGTATACTTTACTATACCGGCAAGATACACAAGGTAGGAGAGGTACACGAGGGCGCAGCCACAATGGACTTCATGGTTCAGGAGCAGGAGCGCGGCATAACAATCGCCTCCGCCGCAACCACAACCTATTGGCGGCAGCACCGCATCAACATTATCGACACCCCGGGTCACGTTGACTTTACAATGGAAGTTGAACGTTCGCTTAGGGTGCTTGATGGCGCCGTGGCCGTATTCTGCGCAAAGGGCGGCGTTGAACCCCAGAGCGAAACCGTATGGCGTCAGGCCAGCAAATACGGCGTGCCGCGCATAGCCTATGTCAACAAGATGGACATAGTCGGCGCGAACTTCTATAACGTGGTGAGCATGATGAAGGACAGGCTTGGCGCAAACGCCGTGCCTATTCAGCTTCCCATAGGCTCCGAGGCCGACTTCCGCGGCATGGTGGACCTTATAACCATGAAGGCAGAGGTTTATTACGACAATGAAGGCAAGGACGTAAGGATTGAGGATATCCCTGCGGACATGGCTGACAAGGCCGAGGAATACCGCACCGCCATGATTGAGGCCGCTGCGGACGTGGACGAAGAGCTGATGGAAAAATACCTTGGCGGCGAAGAGGTGAGCAACGAGGATATCACCAACGCCCTGCGCAAGGGAACCATAGCCAACCAGATAGTGCCGGTTGTTTGCGGAACGTCTTACAGGAACAAGGGCGTGCAGCCGCTGCTCAACGCCATAGTGGACTATTTGCCCTCTCCGCTGGACGTACCCCCCGCGGAAGGCACAAGCGTAGACGGCACGGAAATAATAAAGACCGAATGCAGGGACGATGCACCGTTTGCGGCGCTTGCGTTCAAGATTGTGGCCGACCCGTTCGTGGGCAAGCTTACGTTCTTCCGCGTATACAGCGGCACGCTTCAGTCCAATTCCTATGTTTACAATGCGTCCAAGGGCAAGCGCGAGCGCGTGGGCAAGATAACCCTTATCCATGCCTCCAGCCGCACCGAAGTACCCGAAGTACACGCGGGCGATATAGCCGCACTCGGCGGGCTGAAGGAAACCGGCACGGGCGATACGCTTTGCGACGAAAAGCATCCGCTGCTGCTTGAAACCATAGAGATACCCGACCCCGTTATACAGGTTGCCATAGAACCCAAGACGAAGGCCGGACAGGAAAAGATGGGCTTGGCGCTTGCAAAGCTTGCCGACGAGGATCCCACGTTCCGCACGTTTACCGATAAGGAAACGGGGCAGACCATAATAAGCGGCATGGGCGAGCTGCACCTTGAAATAATAGTGGATAGGCTTATACGGGAATTCCACGTTGAGTGCAAGGTCGGCCGTCCGCAGGTTGCGTACCGCGAAACCATATCCCGCACCGTCAAGAGCGAAGGACGCTACGTCCGTCAGACCGGCGGCCACGGCCAGTACGGTCACTGCGTGGTGGAATTCTCCCCGTTGGAGGCCGGCGCAGGCTTCGAATTCGAGGACAAGACCGTTGGCGGCGTTATTCCCAAGGAATACATACCCGCCATCAAGAACGGCATAGAGGAAGCCTCCAAGACCGGTGTACTCGGCGGATTCGAGGTTGTGGACTTCAAGGCAACGCTGCTTGACGGCAGCTATCACGACGTTGACTCCTCCGAAATGGCGTACAAAATCGCCGCCTCGATGGCGCTCAAGGATGCGCTGGAGAAGGCCAACTGCGTGCTGCTTGAGCCCGTTATGAAGGTTGAGGTGGTAATGCCCGATGAATATATGGGCGACGTTATAGGCAACCTCACCTCCCGCCGCTGCCGCATAGAGGGCACCGATACCCGCGGCAATGCGCAGGTTGTAGACGCGATATGCCCGCTGAGCGAAATGTTCGGCTATGCAACGGATTTGAGATCCCGCACGCAGGGCAGGGGCACGTTCACAATGCAGTTTGACCATTACGAGCAGGTGAGCGAAGCCGTCGCAAAGAAGATTTTAGGTAAATAAATAATAAAAAACAAATTTTTGAAGGAGAAAGAAAATGGCAAAGGCAAAATTCGAACGCACTAAGCCGCACGTAAACATCGGCACGAT
>CABSAH010000091.1 GCA_902475645.1 uncultured Christensenellaceae bacterium
GTGTAATTGTGGTTCTTCTCCACGCGAAATACTGCCACGGTGTTCACCTCCCCTCGGAGGGAAAAAGCAGCCCCGCAGACGGAGCGTTTGCCCCTGCTTCGCGGCGGATGAGGCGGCGGAGGGTATATTCCCGCTGCCCACGCTTTGCGGTGATTTTCAGGGCATCCAGCCCAAAACGGGCGATGAGCAGGGCGTTGATGAGCAGCCGGAACGCCTCGTCCGGGATGATCTGCGGCTCCGCAAGGTCGCCCTGCGTGACCTCCACCGTATGGCAGTAAAGGCTTTTCGCCGCCATGAGCAGCGTGTAGTCATGGGGAGAGATGCCGCGCCTGCGGGCGTAGCGGAAGTCGATGCCGCCGCGGAAGAAGCAGTTGAAGGTCCTGTCCGCAAGCTCCTTGTTGGAGGTCAGCAGATACAGCGCGGCGAAGAACTCCGGCGTGTCGCGCTCCTTGCGGCAGCCCAGCAGCAGCCGCAGGGTCTCCATGCGCTTCCTGTGGGCGTCGTCCTGCCACATGGTGCCGGGAAAGCTCTCCGCCAGCCGCATAATTCTTGCGGTCAGGCGCGGACGGTACGGAAACAGCTCCGCGACGGCCTCCGCATAGCCCACCGTACCGGCTTCCATACGCTCGGCAAGGCAGGGGCAGGACAGGGCGGTGCAGCCCAGCTTTTTGACATATTCCGTACAGAGGACGCAGGAAACGTCCTCCGGCTTATACTTGAACGTGTTGATATACATGGCTTTGCTCCTCTCTGGATATGACAAAACCGGGCAAAGAAATCTCTCTGCCCGGTCGGTGTCGTGGTTGTCTGCGATTGTATTCGGTTATCTGGACTGGTCGCGCTGGCGCTTGCGCAGCCATGCGTCCAGAAGCTTCAGGATGGTTTCCTCCATCTTCTGCGGCGTATAGGAGCGCGGGAAGTATTTGCGCAGCTTGTCCGCCGAGAGGACGACGTTATAGCCCTCCGGTTTTTTCTGCTCCATCATGATGTCCAGCATGGTGTCGTCGTTGAGCTTGCCGTCGCGGGAGAGCTTTTTCATGCGCTGTGCCTGCGAAAGCGAGGGCGTAGCCTGCTCGCTGTCGATGGCGGTCAGGAGCATCTGCTGTTCCTCCGGCTTGAGGTAGGAGATTTCCACGGCGGGGGTCATGCCGATCTTCTTCTCGTCCACCATCTGCTGAAGCTCCGGGGAGAGTTCGGTCAGGCGGATGTAGCGCTGAATGGTGCGCGCACTGTCGTCCGAGTTTTCTGCCAACAGTTCGCGGCTTTTAATACCGCGCAAATCGTGGCCATTTTGTCCACCATTTTCTGAGGTGTCAATTTCTTCCGCTTTTGCCGGTCTGCCAGCCTTGCGGCGGATGGCCTCCAGCTTCATTTTATACGCCTGCGCCCGCTCGGAGGGCAGGATATTCTCCCGCTGGATGTTGCTGTCCACCATGAGGATGGTGGCGGTGTCATCGTCCATCTGCCGCACAATGCAGGGCATAGCGGAAAGGCCCGCCAGCTCGCTGCCGTGCCTGCGCCGGTGTCCGGCGATGATCTCATAGCCGCCGTCCTCGCGGGGACGGACGATGGCGGGGACGAGAACGCCGTACTGCCGGATGCTCTCCGTCGTTTCCTGCATGGCCTCGTCGTCCCGCACCTTGAACGGATGGTTGGGAAAGTCGTGCAGCTTGGAGAGTGGAACATGAACGATCACTTCCTGCTGTGGTTTCGGCTTTTTGCCCGTTTCCTTCTGCGCTGTTTTTTCAGGCATTGTGTTCCTCCTGTCGGCATCTGATTTTGGGTACAAAAAAAGGACATTTCTTCTTTTCAGAGGAAATGTCCTGATTTCTTGGACGGGCTGACAGCCCGCCCAAACAGTATTTAGTTTTTGTCGTTACTATAACACCCCCTACGATATAACTACTTCGCGGCTCGATTTTTCGGTTTGGAAAAGGATGAAAAACCTTGCCAGATAACCGAAAACCCTTGATATACGGGGCTTTTCCGGTTTGTCGTAATTATACCGTAAGGGCATAGCTGCGCCTCGCTGCTTCTCGCCAACGGCGTTCCGATGAAGCAGATTCAAGAATGGCTCGGGCACAGCGACTTCTCAACTACGGCAAACATTTACGCACACCTTGAGTACAGTTCAAAAGTTATCTCCGCAGATGCAATGCTTGCTGGCTTAGGGATAGGAAACCGGGAATAAAAAAGAGAAGCCGGCAAAACCGGCTTCTCAGGTTGGCGGAGGGTTAGGGATTCGAACCCTAGGTGCCTTGCGGCACACGACTTTTCGAGAGTCGCACCTTCGACCACTCGGACAACCCTCCAAGTTGTATCTTCACCCAATCCGCTTTGGAAAATGGGGAGAACTGATGGGGAGAACTCAAAGATTTTTTCGTTTTCGAACCCTCGAAAACCTGCATAAATCAAGACTTTTTCGGGTGGAGCGTTCCACGAAGCGATTCCGATTTCGAGTGCTGCACCTTCGACCACTCGGACAACTCTCCATGTCTATTTTCGCCCGGCTTTCTTTCCAGAAATTTGCTCAAAAATTCGTTGGAGAGAAAACAGGAGAGACGGCAAAAAATATTCGATTTTGAGATTTTCTGTGTTGAGGAATATCAAGGAGAATCAGGGGGACGAAATTCCCAGATCCCGCCGAAATTTCGAGTCAGCCCCGTTATGACCTCTTCGATACCGCTCCGTGTTGACAAATGGTCATTATGACCATTTATCATTATACTATCGGGCGGCCAAATGAGCAAGAGTAAATTTATTCGTGTTCTGCTTCGCCAAATACTGCGCTTATGCTGCAGCCGTTCACCGCCGCGGCGTTGGTTGCCGATGTTTTTATGCGCTGCATTGCGTCTGCGAAAAGCTCCACTGAGTTGCAGCCGTATTCGCCATTCAGCACAGCGTTTCCAGCAAGTATGTTCAGCTTCGCGCCCGCATTAAACCCATTCACGGTTATGGTTAGCGCATCAAGCGGGTCGTTTTGGCGGCTTACTATGTATCCAAGCGCCGCTATGACATCCGCCGCGGCAAGTGCGGCGTCGTGCCCATTCTGCGGTGCGGAGCCATGCGCAGCCTTACCCGCTATCTCCATTGTAAACCGTCCGCGATACCTTGGCAGTCCCGATTGAGTATCGCCATCAAACGGCAGCAGCAACTCCGCGTCCTTATGCGGCTTGTCCATGCGCATAACGGGTACATACTCATGCTCACCGACCGCGCTTATGAACGTCCCGTTCGCCGTCTGCTCAAGATAATCAAACGCAAACTGGGCGTATTCCGCCGCACCAATGTGCAGTATGTCCTCATTTATTCTGAATTTTTCATTATGCACGGGATGCGTGCAGCCCGCCTTTTCATCCCTGCACCCTAAAAAATACGAACAGCGACGATGGTATTCTTTCCATAATATATGCAAAGTCCTCGCTCCCCATCGCCTTTGCTGTCGTTTGTAGCACATCCTCACCGAAAAGCTTCCGCGCCGCGTCGCGTGCAAGCGCATTGAGCGCAGTATCGCGGTTATTCACAGCGTAGCCTGAAAACGTATGCTCAAATTCCGCCGTGCAGCCGTATATCGCTGCTGCTGAATCGGCTATATGCTCTATCATCTCAAGCGCAAGCCTTTGGCTCCGTATGTCAAACGCGCGGAACGTGCCTTCCATGCTTACGCGCTCACATATTCTGCCGTCCACTCTTTCACTTTCGACTGTGCCTATGCTTATTACCAGCGGACTGTCCGGCTTATTCATGCGCGCCGCTATTGTCTGCACTTCCCTTATGACTGCCGCTGCCGCCGCAACAGCATCCCTGCCAAGCTGCGGCGTCATGCTATGCGCTCCGCGCCCGCGCACGGTTATGCGGAAATTGTCGCAGCTTGCCATAAGGTAACCGTCCATTATGGCCATGCGGCCTGATTCCACCGTGGGCCAAACATGCATGCCCATTGCCGCGTCTATGCCGCCAAGGTAGCCGTTGTCCCAATAATAGTGACTTCCTACGAAGCATTCCTCTGCCGCCTGGAACAGCAGCTTCACCGTGCCGCGAAGCTCGTCCTTGTGCTCGCTCAGCAGCTTTGCCGCGCCAAGCAGCATCGCCGTATGGCAATCGTGCCCGCAGGCATGCATAACGCCATCGTTCTCGCTTTCGAATTCAACCCCGCTGCATTCTTTTATCGGCAGTGCGTCTATATCCGCCCGCAACAGCACGATCTTTCCCCCGTTCCTGCCGCGTATGGTGCCTATGCAGCCCGTATAGTCGTCAAAGCGTTGCACTTCTACGCCCATTTCCTCCATCTTATCGGCTATATACGCCGTGGTCTTGCGTTCATTGAAGAATAGCTCCGGGTGCGCATGTATATGCCGCCTTATGTTTATTATGTATTCGTTTATCTCGCCCGCACTGTAGGCAAAGTTCATCTTTTTCTCGCTCCCTTTCAGGTTTTGTATATTTTATCATTGCTCCCGCCCCATGGCAACAGTGCATAATCGCTGCATAATGCCACACTTTTTACGTATAATTTCCGTGCCATTAGGGGTTCCATTTCCGAGTGCAACGGTATATAATATACCATCATTAAAAGCTGCTAACGGGAGGACAGCAAGGCAACCTATGCGCACAAATATGCACAACTGCATACGTTATAGTGCCGATGCACTCAGGTGCATCTGTACACGGCCCTATGAAGGGGCTGGTTTTCGTCGGCTTTTTCAGGGGCCTGAAAACACCGCGGCGTTGCTGTGCTGTGCTTACGGCGTTTGTTTGCCTAAAATGGTTTAATCCTATTCGGCGGCATATTCATGCATAAAAATTAAACGGCAATTCGTGGGCGGTGTCACTTTATCAATATTGACTGCTGCCTTTTATTTGATTATAATGTCATAGGAAGCGGCTGTGGTGGAACGGCATACACAGCGGACTTAAAATCCGCCGGCGAAAGCTTGCGAGTTCAAATCTCGCCAGCCGCACCAGGTCGCAGAAAAGCAGCAGATATCGGCTGCTTTTTTGCGTATTTACAGCTTATTTGCGGCCGCAGCTTCCATTATGTAAACTAATTTTTTAAGGAGATAAACACAATGTCAACCATTTATACTTCAGCAGAACAGCTTATAGGCAATACCCCGCTTGTTGAGCTTACGCAAATAGAAAAGGAACTTGGCCTGAAGGCGAAGCTCATAGCCAAGCTGGAGCTTTTCAACCCCGCCGGCTCGGTTAAGGACCGCGTTGCGCTGGCAATGATAAACGATGCGGAAAAGCGCGGCGTGCTAAGCAAGGAGTCCGTAATAATCGAACCCACCTCCGGCAATACGGGCATTGGACTTGCCTCCGTTGCAGCGGCGCGCGGATATAAGCTGATAATCGTTATGCCGGACAGCATGAGCGTTGAACGCAGGCAGATAATGAAGGCCTACGGCGCCCAGCTTGTGCTCAGCCCCGGCGCAAAGGGCATGCCCGGCGCGATAGAGCTTGCCAATCAGCTTGCCGCCTCAACGCCGAACAGCTTCATTGCAAGCCAGTTCGTGAACCCCGCAAACGTTATGGCGCACTATACCACAACGGGGCCGGAGATTTATTCCGCGACCGACGGCAAGGTGGATATATTCGTGGCCGGCGTAGGCACGGGCGGCACAATAACCGGTACCGGTAAATATCTTAAAGAGCAGAACAGCAAAATAAAGGTCGTAGCCGTTGAGCCCGCCACCTCGCCCGTGCTTTCAAAGGGCGTAAAGGGGCCGCACGGCATTCAGGGCATAGGCGCAGGCTTCGTGCCGGATATACTGGATACGGGCATATATGATGAAATAATACCCGTTAAGGATGAGGATGCCTTTACATACGGCCGCCTTATGGGCAAAAAGGAAGGCGTGCTTGTGGGCATATCCTCCGGAGCTGCGCTTGCGGCTGCGGTGGAGCTTGCAAGGCGCGAAGAAAACGCAGGCAAGCAAATAGTGGTGCTGATGCCGGATACCGGCGACAGATATCTTTCCACCAAGCTTTTTGCCGCGGACGAGAATTGATATGCAGCAGAGCGCAAGAACTTACGCAACGCTGAAAAGCGACATGGCTGAATTTATCGACCTTTCAAGGATAGTACTGTATCCGGAGGTTTTTTCTCTCAATCCCGATGAATTCCGCGAACTGGCCAGCATGTATCGCATGCGGGCGTTGCTTATGGACATACTCAGCAGTATATACGGCGGCAGTGCGGAATGCGAAAAGGCTGCCGACGGGCTGTTTGCAAAGCTTGGCGAAATAAGGGCCACACTTGAAACGGACATTCAGGCCGCCTATGAAGGTGACCCCGCCGCAAAAAGCCGCGAGGAAATAATGCTGGCATATCCCGCGTTTGAGGCCATAAGCACGTTCCGCGTAGCGCATGAGCTATACACGCTGGGCGTGCCGCTGCTGCCGCGCATGATGACGGAGCATGCCCATTCGCTCACCGGAATAGATATTCACCCCGGCGCAACGATAGGCCGCTATTTCTTCATAGACCACGGCACGGGCGTGGTAATAGGCGAAACCACCGTTATAGGCGAGCATGTTAAGCTTTATCAGGGCGTAACTCTGGGCGCAAGAAGCTTTGAGGTTGGACGCGACGGCGCATTGGTAAAGGGCAATAAGCGCCATCCGAACATAGGCAACAACGTTGTTATATACGCCGGCGCAACAATACTGGGCGGGGGCGTTTATATTGGCGACAACTGCGTGATAGGCGGCAACGTATGGCTCACGCAGTCCGTTGAGGCCGGCAAGACCGTTGTGGCCGCCCATGCGGAGATCACCACAAGGTAAAATAATAATCCGTATATTGCAAAAGCGCATGCTATCGAGCATGCGCTTTTTTGCACCCATTATTACCGCAATGCATATGCTGTAACAAAGGGGCGCGGCGCGCCCTAAAACCCATCAAGGAGGAACAGAACAGTGTTATGTAACCAATGCGCCGGCTGCGCCTTAGCCGTGACCACCGCCGCGGCCGATACGGCCGAATGCAGCGGCGGCGTTATAGCCGCGGGAACGGTATGCACCAGCGAGATTTGCGGCACGTTTGACGCGCAGGCTGAATCCGGCCTTGCACGCATCAGTTTTCCCATTCAGCAATACAGCGAAGGCTTCTGCCCGTGCGAAGCTTTTGAGCAGGGGACGATGTTCCCCGAGCTTGTGC
>CABSAH010000092.1 GCA_902475645.1 uncultured Christensenellaceae bacterium
AACCACCACGCCAAAAGCTGTCCCCGTTTACGGGGAAAGTGGACACGAACGAATGTGAGTGGCCGAAAGGGGAACGGCTCAAACCTGCCACGCGCCGTTTTTACCACCTTACAAGCTCTCACATCAAGCCTGCCCCGGCGGAGGAAGCAAAAAGGGAACGCTTTTGCGTTCCCTGCATTTGCCGGTATGTTATTTATTCGTTCCTTATTGCCGCCAGCGGCGAAAGCTTCATTGCGCGCATTGCCGGATATAGGCCGGATATGAGCGCGACCAATACGGAGAACACCAGCGCGCCCGCGGCAAGATAGAGCGGTATAACGCTTTTGAACCCGCTTGCTTCAAGGAAATTATTCAGCACAAGGCTTAACCCGTAGCTTAGTCCAAGGCCGAGCGCCCCGCCGAAAAAGCCTATATACGCCGCCTCCGTAAGGAACAGCCCCGCAATATTGGACATACGGCAGCCCAGCACCTTTATAATGCCTATCTCCTTTGTGCGCTCGTATATGCTCATCATCATCGTGTTCATGATGCCTATTGCCGCAACCAGCAGCGATACGCCGCCTATTGCGCCCAGCAGATACTGCGTTTGCTTTAGCTGCTCCTCGCTTTGCTGTAACCATTCCTGTATGCAGTACGCACCGAAGCCCATTGCCTCAATCTCCGCCTTAACGTTAAGCACGTCGTCTATCTCCTTGCACTTGACTATAACCTGGTTATAGTTCTTCTTGTTCAGGGATATGCGGTTCGGGTTCTCCTTTGCCAGCTTTTCCAGCACCTTTATGTCCATTATGCAGTACCAGCTGAAGTCGTTGCCGCCCTGCGCAAGCCTGCCAGTGGGCACAAGGGTATATATCTTGCCCTTCTGCTGGCCGGGATCGCCGGGCTGGTTGGTATATACGTTTGAATAGTCAAACGTAAGCTTGAGCCTTGAGCGTGATGTAATCTTCGGGTTGCCGTTCTTGTCTATGGCAGGGCTCCAGCGGTTGGCGTTGGGGTCATAGAAATTGCTATAGAAGTCGTATGGCAAAACCATCTGCACCTTGCCGCCCGCAAGCCTGCTGCCCGGATACTCGCCTTCGGCAAGCTTTATGCCGAAAAGCTCCGCCTGCTCCATATCTATGCCCATTATGCTCACATCTGTGGCATATTTGCCGCTCATCGCCATGCCCCATGCGGTTATCTGCGGCATTGCGCCCTCAACGCCCGGCAGCTTGCGTATTTTGTTCACGGCCTTATCGTCCAGCTTAACGTCCTTAAACGTGCCTCCGCCGTCCGCTGTTTCAACGAAGCGGTAGTTGTTCACCGTTATGTTCGTAAGGCTGCCCATGCTGGCATAGCTTTCTATCATGCTTTGGCGCATACCCACGCCCAGCGACACCATAACAACTATGCTGCTTGTGCCTATAACCATGCCCAGCACCGTTAAAAACGCCCTCAGCTTGCGCCGCCACAGGTTCAGGAACGCCGTGCGGAGCATATCAGGGAATTTCATACGTCCTCCAGCATCTTGGCGCGCTTCTTTTTAAGCAGTATTATGGCAACCACTATCGCCGCCGCAACAACAACGCCAAGCGCAATCCATATCCAAACGGGAATACCTGCGGAGGGGCCGTCCATGCCTCCTATGGTGGGCTGGTCAATGTAGCCCGGGTCCTCCATGCCGCCGTTGGCATCGGGGTTAAAGCCTTCGTTGACAAAAATGCTCAGCGGCAGCCGCTCCTCCATCTTCTCCTCAAGCGAATCCTCGTATGTTATAACTATTTCGCCGTCTATCTGGCCGGGCGTGGCGGTTATTACGGAAAGGTCCGCGCGCATGCTGTTGCCCGCGGCAACCGTGCCCTGGAAGAAGCTATCCTCCAGCGAAAGCCCGTCGCCCTCAACGCTCACCATGCAATTGTATATGGGGCTTCTTCCCATATTGTAAAGCGAAAAGTACACCGGAACGCTTTCGCCCTCCATCGCTTCGCCGTCAACGGTCGGTTCGTCTATCTTCAGGCGTATCTTTTGCAGCACCGTAACGGGTATGGATGCGCTGGATGCGCCCTTGGCAAGCGTTGCGGGGCGGGTCTTTGCGCCCTCGTAATCAAAATCGAGCTTCAGCTCATATGCCTTGGCCTCGGTATCGGGGGCGGTGGCAAGGCTCATGCTCAGCGTTTTGCTTTCGCCCTTTTCAAGCTTATCTATATACAGCGTGTTGGAGCCCTCCGCCGGGGTCAGCTTGCCCGTTTCGGCGTTGTTGGTCATGGTAACGAGTATGCTCTTTGTGTCCTCCTCGTTGGAGGTGTTGCGCACGGTAAACGTAAGCGTGAACGTTTCGCCCGCGTATATCTTTTCCTCGGAGAAGCTGTAGCTGTCCACAACAAGCTTTGGCAATGCCTGCGTGGTTTCGCCGCCCGGGGTTTCGCCTGCGGCCTCATAGCCCCTTGTAACGTTTACATAAAGGCTAACGTCGCAGCTTTCGGTGGAGGAGCCCTCCGCGCTGCCCCAGCCGCGGTCGTATGTAACGGTGAAGTCCACCTTCTTCACGCCCGCCGTAACCTTATCGGCAAAGCGCAAATCAAACTGGAACTCTATTATCTGGTTGGTGTTTATAAAGCCGTTATAGCCCGTTGTGTAGTCCACGCGCTCTATGGCAAATGGGAATTCGTCAAGGCTTGTTGAAAGCTTGGGCGCGACCTTTATGTTCATAACGGGGCCGTTAACGCACATGAGCGGGAGCCTTACAAGCACCTTGCCGCCGTGCTTGCCCGATGCGGTGGGTACTATAAGCCCGTTGGGGTCATAGCTGGACAGCCTGAACGCCGCCGCGGGCTTAGACGGGTCGGGGGAAGGAGAGGGCGCTGCCGGGTCTATCGTAATGGTTATATTCGCGGTTTTGGTTATTTTGCCGCCGTCAAACGTAAACGTCAAAAGGTCGGCAAACGTGCCGCTGTTATTTGCGCTGAACGCGGGATTAAGCAGTATGTCCACGCTTGCTCCGGCAGGTATGGTAACAGCGTCCGCAGCAATGCTCTTGGGCAGAACCGTGCCCTTGGTGGTAACGGTGGAATCAAGCGTTATGTCCACCCCGCCGCCGTTTGTAATGGTGACGGGAATGAATACCGTGCCCGTACCCACTATGGGCGAGCCTACGGAAACGGAAACGTTCTTGGCCTCCGTTACCGGCGTAGGCGGGGTAGTCGTTGCCGGCGGCGTTGTCGTTTCCGGCGGCGTTGCCGGATCCGCCAGCGCGGTGGGGCATATGGCCAATATAAGCATGGCCGCCGTTAAAAGTGCTGTTATAATGCGCTTCATATCTGTGTATCTCCCTGTTTAGTATCTTTTTTATTTTCAGCCTGTTCGGACTGTTCCTCAATTTCGTCCCCAATGGGGCGCTTTGGCCGCGGGGTAAGGTAGGTCGGATGCTCGTTTAACTGTATATCCACCACCCTGCCATCCAGTATTTTTATTATCTTGTCCGCATACATTGCCATGTTCGGGTCGTGCGTAACCATAACCAGCGTTTTGTTGCGGCTGCGCATAACCTCGCATATTGTGCGCATAACGTCATCGGACGTGTTGGAATCCAAATTGCCCGTTGGCTCATCGGCAAACACAATGTCCGGATTGGTAACAAGCGCCCTTGCTATGCCAACGCGCTGCTGCTGGCCGCCGCTCATCTGTGAAGGCTTGTGCTTTAGGTGCTTGCCAAGCCCCATTACCTTCAGCGCGTCCACCGCCAGCGCCTCGCGCCTTTTCCTCGGCATGCCGCGGAACGAAAGCGGAAACGCAACGTTTTCCACCGCCGTATAATACGGCATAAGGTTGAACGACTGGAATATGAACCCAACGTGCCTTTGGCGGAACACAATAAGCTCGCTCTGCGTCATTTTATCCAGCCGCTTGCCCGCTATTACTATTTCGCCGCTTGTAACGTGCTCAAGTCCTGCAAGCACGTTAAGCAGCGTGGACTTGCCGCTTCCGCTCGGGCCTATTATGGAAACCATTTCCCCCGGCATAATGCTTAAATCAACGCCGCGCAGCGCCTGAATATCCACGCTGCCAACGCGGTATGTTTTTTTTACGTCGCGGGTACGGATTATAGGCTGCACAGCCTCCGTCCTTTTAACCGCTTCCATGCCCATCACGCTCCTTATCAATATAATACGGCAGCTATATTCTTCCAAATACGTTTATAGTTTATATCGCCTTTCGCCATATTGCAATTGAACAATATGTGAACAAGCAAAGGGCGGCGATCTTAAAGACCGCCGCTCCGCCTTCATCATAATATATAACGTTTTAAGCCCGCAAAGGGTTGCACCCTTTTGCCTTATTTTTTGTAATTATCCGGCAGCGCCTTTATCGCCGCGAATATTTCCTCAAGCCCATCCAGCTGCACGGCCTCGATCTTGCCCTCGTCGCTTAGCATTGCAACAACGGGATCCATGGGCAGCGAAGCGCATACGCCTATGCCGTGCTTGGCGGCAAGCTCCTTTACGCGGCTTTCGCCAAAGGGATATATCTTCCTTCCGCAGTCGGGGCAGGTGACATAGCTCATGTTTTCCACTATGCCCAGCACCGGAATATTCATCATGTGCGCCATGTTCACCGCTTTTTCAACTATCATGCCAACAAGCTCCTGCGGGCTTGTAACAACTATTATGCCGTCCAGCGGAATGGACTGAAACACCGTAAGCGGAACATCTCCCGTTCCCGGGGGCATATCTATGAACATAATGTCCTCATGGCTCCATATAACGTCCTGCCAGAACTGCTTCACAACGCCAGCAATAACCGGCCCGCGCCATACCACGGGGGTGGTAACATCGTCCAGCAACAGATTTATGCTCATAACGTCTATGCCCGTTGCCGTTTTCATGGGCAGCACGGCGTCCTCCGTGCTTTGCGCCATTCCGCTCAAGCCGAATACCTTGGGTATGGATGGGCCCGTAACGTCCGCATCCAGCACCGCCGTATCAAGCCCCGCGCGGCGCGCCGTTACGGCAAGCAGGCTTGTTACAAGGGACTTGCCAACGCCGCCCTTGCCGCTGACTATGCCGATGGTTTTGTTCACCCTGCTCTTGGGGTTCAGCTTTTCGATGAAATCTGCCGGTTCCTGGCTGCGGCTGGAGCAATTTTCGCTGCAGGAGGAACAATCGTGTGTACAATTCTCGCTCATGTTGCATCTCCGTTTTCTGTTTTTTGGCGCATCGCGCCCGCTTCTGCCAATATAATACGCCTATTTGCGCAGATAGTCAAAGCCGCAATCAAATATTAACAAAATAGTTGCTTGCCATTTCCGCAAATCTGTGGCAATATTGTTGGGATATCATCAGTTGACAAGAGCGCACAAGCCCTAAAGGCTTGCTTTGGGACGCTCCCGCGTTCTCGTCACTTGAATTACCTCCAGCAGTTCTGCGCTCCTCGGCCTTGGATTGCCCTCAAAGCAAGTCCTTGAGTTTTAGGAGCCAAAGAGTATGGCAGAGCAAGGAGGACGAATGCAGGAATACCAGAGGTCTTTCAAATGAGGACGACACAGCTATGCCGTGCTATTTGCCTCTAAAACCTTGTGTGTCCTTGTCAACTGATGGTACACAAAGAAAGGTATTATGGTATGGCTTTTTGTAAACGCATTGTTCCCGTATTGATGCTTGCGCTCCTGTGCGCCTTTTTTTCGGCATGCACGGCGGATATACCCGCCGCTGCCGCAACCGTTGCCCCCACGGAGCCTGCGCCCGTCCATACCGCCGCGCCCACGCCCGAGCCACAAATTGATGCGGACGGGCTTTGCGCCATGTGCGCAGCCGCCTTTTCCGCCGCGTTCACGCCCGATTTTTCCGGGGCCGACTATACCTCTCAGGGTATGCTGGACATGCCCGCCCTTATAGAAAAGCAGCCGCTTTATGCCAAGCTTGCTTCGGACACGCGCGCCCTTGCCCAAGCGTGCGCACAGGCCGCCGCGCAGGACGCCAAGGCCGAGGGCGATATTATTGAGCGCACAAGCGTTACAATAAACGGGGAGCCGGACTGGCGGCTTATGGCAACGGTATGCACCATGCTCGATGCGCCGGAGGCGGCCATTGCCGCGCATACGGATGTTTCCGTAACCATTGAGGGCAAAACGCTTAGCATATGCGTTTCGCTGCCCGATTTCGATGCGCTTTTCGCCTCCCTTGCAAGCGATGTGCATTACGGCGCAATGTCGCTTTACAGCTACCTGAACACCACCTATGACATAAACGCCGAAATAATGGATAACGACGGCACCTATGAGCTGAGCCGGGAATATATTGCCACCATAATGGACCCCCTGCCTTATCGCCACATAAAGGACGGCTGGTATGGCGACCGTTCCAAGGCCACCCGCCGCCACATGGGAACGGATATACGCGCGCGCGAGGGGCAGAACATACCCTCCTGCACGGCGGGTACAGTCGTGCGCATAGCGTATAACGACATTGCGGGAAACTACGTTACCGTAAAGGACGATTACGGCTTCTATTATTCATATTGCCACATGGTGGAGCTTACGGACTTCCTCAGCGAAGGCGACCGCGTTGAGCAGGGTCAGCTTATAGGTCATGTGGGCAACACCGGAAACAGCGACGCGCCGCACCTGCACCTTTCCATAATCGCGCCCGAGTACGTTTACATCAATCCCTACCCCGTCCTTGCCCGCGTAAGATACGGCCGTTAGCAAAAATGTGCATTATTCGCCCCCAAAAAAGCGGAAAAAACGTGCGTATCTCGCCCAAAATAACGGAAAAATGTGCAAAACGGGCGTATGAATTGCGGAAAAAATGTGATTGGATACACCAAAGCGGAACGCAAATGCGTTCCGCTTTGTCATTCATTATATATTTGCTTTGTTATTCCGCTATGCCCGCAACGTAATCGCAGGCGGCGTTTACGGCCTTGCACACGGCGCGGGAGCTTCTGGACGCGGCCGTTACGGAATCCACCG
>CABSAH010000093.1 GCA_902475645.1 uncultured Christensenellaceae bacterium
GCTTTGCTCAGCACCGTTGCCGCCTCGCCGCGCCAAACGCCGAAGCACAGCATGGCAATTCCGGCAATCAGCAGCACAATTTGCGCCGCCGCCTTTTTACCATGGCTCAAATTTCATCACCCTTTCCGTTTTTCTGCCTTTATCATAGCGCCAAGGAGTTAAATTCCATGTTAAGAACGAAAATTTAACACAAACCTTATCCGTTTTTGCTATAATTATATCCTGTAAAACACAAATGTAAAGGAGGGCTTTTTATGCACCTTTTGGTAATAGAGGATGAACGCGCCCTGTGCGAAACCATTGTACGCAGCCTAAGGCGCTTAGCATACAGCGTGGATTATTGCTATGACGGAGAAAAGGCATTGGAGCTGCTAAGCGTGGAGCGGTATGATTTGGTGCTTCTTGATTTGAATCTGCCGGGTAAGGACGGCATGACCGTACTGCGCACACTGCGTCAGACAGACCGCGAAACGCGGGTGCTTATACTCTCCGCCCGCGGCGAGGTTGAAGATAAGGTAGAGGGGCTTGACGCGGGAGCAAACGATTATTTAGCAAAGCCGTTTCATCTGGCGGAGCTGGAGGCGCGCATACGCAGCCTTACCCTTCGGCAGTTTACGCAGCAGGACGTGCTGCTTTCCTGCGGCGAACTCACATTCGATACGCGGGCAAGAGCAGCTTCCGTCAACGGACAAATTTTGGCGCTTACGCGCAAGGAAACCGGCATTTTGGAATACTTGATGGTGCATCAGGGGCGGCCAATAAGCCAGGAGGAGCTTATGGACCACGTTTGGGACAACAGCGTGGATAATTTCAGCAATTCAATCCGCGTTCATATTTCCGCCCTGCGTAAAAAGCTCCGTGCCGCGCTGGGCTATGATCCCATCCGCAACCGCATTGGCGAAGGCTACCTTATGGGAGGGGACGAGCTATGAAAAAGCTTTCCCTGCAATGGCGCATAACGTTGATGACGGTTCTGCTGATAGGCGCCGCCTGCGTTTCAATGAAGCTGCTCATCTGTTCCTCCGGCGTTCATTATATGGACTCGATCGGAAATTCAATTCAGGGATATACCTCAGGCGGCGAACCCGCCTTTTTCGACCCCGAGGCGGCAGGCGTTACCGACGACCTCACAATAGTCATACACGGGGCGCAGGAGGATTTCTGCATGACCAACTGGTATATTACGGCGGCAGTGACGGTATTGAGCGGCATACTTGCCTATTTCGTCAGCGGACGCGCCCTAAAGCCATTGCATAGATTTACTGCACAGGTGGAAAAGGTGCAGCTTAATAATTTGGCGGATATGAAGATAAACGAAGACGTGCTGCCGGAATTCAAGCAGTTAAGCCAATCCTTCAACAGGATGCTTGAACGGCTCAACAGCGCCTTTGCCGCACAGCGGCAGTTTACAGGAAATGCCGCCCATGAGCTGCGCACGCCTTTGGCGCTGATGCAGGCGCAGCTTGAGCTTTTTTCTGCGGAGCATCCCGATGTGCTGCCGGAAACTGCGGAGTTCCTTCGGCTTTTGCAGGAGCAGACGGAGCGGCTGACACAGATGACCAAAACTCTTCTTGAAATGAGCAATCTTCAGCAGGTGTCGCGCAATGAGCATATTCAGCTTGCGCCCATGATAGAGGAGATATTCACCGACCTTGCGCCGCTTGCGGAAAAGAGCGGCATATCGCTTGAACGGAATGGCGACGGAGCCATGATTGGTAGCGACGCGCTGATATACCGACTGCTGTTCAATCTTACCGAGAACGCAATAAAGTATAACCGTCCTAACGGCTTGGTGCGCGTTTCCGTGTCCCAAGAGGATAAACAGCTTATGTTCCGCGTTTCGGACACCGGATGCGGCATACCGAAGGAATTTCAACGGAGCATATTCCATCCCTTCTTCCGCGTGGACAAGTCCCGAAGCCGTGAATACGGCGGCGTAGGGTTGGGGCTTTCACTTGTTTGGGAAATTGCCGACCTTCACGGCGGCTCGGTTTGGGTTGAGGAAAGTTCCGATAACGGCACCACCATTGCGGTTAAACTGCCCATGCAATAAAGCCTTCAAGCTGCCGAATAGCCGCCCGCCGTTCTGCGCACCTTATGCTTAGGGCGCATTTAGCCTGAACAATGGCTATGATTCATCAGATGCATTGACGCTGTGCGTCCGTGCATGATATGCTTATTGAGAATTTGGGGCGCATAGGAGGAAAATATATGTGTACTGCCGCAACATATAAAACAAAGGATTTTTACTTTGGAAGAACGCTTGATTACGAGATTTCATACGGAGACAAAATAGTTATTACGCCAAGAAACTATGTATTCAACCTGCGCTGCGGCGATAAGCTGCAAGGCCATTACGCCATGATTGGTATGGCATGCGTTATGCAGGATTATCCATTGTATTATGATGCGGTAAACGAAAAGGGCCTTGGGATAGCGGGGCTTAATTTCGTTGGGAATGCGCATTACAATAAGCCCGTAAACGGGAAGGACAACATTGCGCAGTTTGAGCTGATACCATGGATGCTCGGAAAATGCGCCACAGTAAAGGAGGCGCGCGCGCTTTTGGAGCGGCTAAACCTTATCGATACGCCGTTTGCGGAAAACCTGCCCGTTGCGCAGCTCCATTGGATAATTGCGGATAAAACCGAGTGCATTACCGTTGAATCGTTAAAAGACGGCCTGAAGGTTTATTATAATCCGGTGGGCGTGCTTACCAACAATCCGCCCTTTAACTATCAGATGTTCAACCTTAACAATTATATGCACCTTGCGGTTGAAAACAGGGAGAATACATTCTCAACTGAGCTTGCGCTGAACCAATACAGCCGCGGAATGGGCGCAATGGGGCTTCCCGGGGATTTGTCCTCGCAGTCCAGATTTGTTCGCGTAGCTTTTGTTAAGATGAACTCCCTCTCAGGCGATTCGGAGCTTGAAAGCGTAAGCCAGTTTTTCCATATACTCGGCAGCGTGGATCAGCAGCGGGGCTGCTGCAAGCTGGGTGCGGACAAGTATGAAATAACCCTGTACACCTCCTGTTGCAATACGGACAAGGGTATATATTATTACAACACCTACGAAAACCACCAAATAAGCGGGGTGGATATGCATAAAGAGGATTTGGACGGAGAAAAGCTTATCACATATATGCCCATAACCGGCGAGCAGATTCGTATGCAGAACTGACCATGTGAATAAGCTTCTGCCGAATTTAAGTAGAAAGCAATAAATGACTGCAAGGTAAAGCACCGGGCAGTCATTCTTTATGTGGATATATTCTGATTTTAAGGGCGAATTAAGCTCTGCCCTTTGCTTTCGGGTGTTGTCTCCCCCATCGCGTTCGGATTAGGGAAAGAATCACCGCAAAAGCTTATGCTTTTTCAAAGCTATCCTTACCCACGCCGCACATGGGACATTCAAAGCTCTCGGGAACCTCGCTCCACGGCGTACCGGGCGCTATGCCTCCTTCGGGATAGCCGGCACTTTCATCGTATTCCCAACCGCAAACGCTGCATACATACTTCATGGCAATTCTTCCTTTCTGATTTTTAATTCCTTCCGCCTTGCAGCGGTGAGGTTTATTGTTTATTATACCATACTTTGACTAAATAAAAACGCAAATTTAATTTGTGGCGCAGTTATTCTTCTTTCAACCTTCCGTCGATTGTTACCGTTACTACCTGCCATGGTATAAACTTGCCACTGTTCTTCAATGCTTTTATTGCCGCGTGCTCAAGCCCTCCGCAGCAGGGGACTTCCATACGCACGACCGTTACGCCTTTAATATCGTTATTGCGAATTATCTCCGTCAGTTTTTCGGAATAATCCACGCCGTCCAGTTTGGGACAGCCCACAAGCGTTATATGTCCGCGTATGAAACGTTCATGGAACGCAGCATAGGCATATGCCGTGCAGTCGGCGGCAATCAGCAGCTTCGCTCCGCTGAAATAAGGGGCGTTAACCGGTACAAGCTTTATCTGCACAGGCCATTGCGAAAGCCTGCTTGCCTGTTCGATATGCGGCTTATCCGCGCTATCTTCTTCCCTATGCTCGATTTTTCTTGAGTGGTTTCCCGGGCATCCGCAGGGCAGCGTCATTCCC
This sequence comes from uncultured Christensenellaceae bacterium, assembly GCA_902475645.1. Classification (GTDB taxonomy): domain Bacteria; phylum Bacillota; class Clostridia; order Christensenellales; family CAG-138; genus Phil1. The sequence continues at coordinate 4,102 of CABSAH010000093.1, forward strand.
TCCTTCTGCATTTTGCGCTGCTTAGCCTCCATCACGGCCTTCTCGTCATATGCCGCCGCTTCGCGCTCTACAAACGTTATTGCTCCCGTGGGGCAGGCCGGAAGGCAATCGCCCAATCCGTCGCAATAATCGTCCCGCATCAGCTCCGCCTTGCCGTTTACCATGGCTATGGCTCCCTCATGGCAAGCCTCGGCGCAGGCCCCGCAGCCGTTGCATTTTTCCTTGTCGATCTGAATTATTCTACGAATCATTTTATTATCCTCCTTGCTGTGCTTATTGACTTTACGGGTATATTTTACTATCATAATTCATGAAAAACCGTTGTTATACCAACATAAAGGAGAAAATATGCGCATTAACTTAGCTAACACGCGGCTTTTTCGCGGAATGGAGCCGACTGATATAGACGGTATGCTCGGCTGCTTGCATGCGAAGGAGCGAGCTTATAAAAAAGGCGATATAATTTTTGTGGAGGGTGCGCCCGCGGAGCAGATAGGTGTGGTGCTTTCCGGCAGGGTTATTATAGAATTGGGGGACGTGTGGGGCAACAACAGCGTACTTAGCAGCATTGACCCCGGCGGAGTATTCGCGGAGGCGTATGCCTGCGTGCCCGGTGAGCCGCTTATGGTCAACGTTACCGCCGCCGAGGATACAGAAGCGCTTCTGCTGAACACAGGGCGGGTAATGAACCCATGCTCAAACGTTTGCCCGTATCATATGCAGCTTGTGCGGAACTTGCTTACATTGTGCGCGGAAAAGAATTTGCAGCTTTCCCGCCGCATATTGCACACCGCCCCGAAATCGATCCGCAAACGGCTGCTGTCCTATTTTTCTGAATGCATAAAGCGCACGGGCGGTTATTCGTTTGATATTCCGTATAACCGTCAGCAGCTTGCGGATTATCTAAGCGTGGAGCGCAGCGCGCTAAGCAACGAGCTTTCCTTAATGCAACGGGATGGGCTTATACGCTATGATAAAAATCACTTCGTCATTACGGAGTGCGGCAAGGAGCGGTAATTAAAGTTAAAACAGCAGCACGGGGCATTTCGCTCTGCGCTGCTGTGCTTTGTGGTATTATGAATCAGGGCTTTTTTATTTGGTGGTCTGCTCCAAAAAATTCCTTATTTGCGTTACTCCGGCATATATGACGGGTGTTTCGCCCCACGCCACAAGCGACGGAGCCTGCGTCAGCCTAAGCGCTTTAGCTTCGTTGACATACTGCTGCACATCGCGCTCCTCAAACGGTATTCCCGCCTGTTCCAGCAGTGGCTTAATGCTGATGCAGTTTGGGCACGTCGCGGTGGTATATAGATAATACCCTTCGGCAGGCTTTGCGGCTGCCTTTTCTTTCTGCACCTTGGGGCAAACCGTCCGCGCATCGCCCACGGCATATGTCTTTCTGTCCATATATTCCTGGCTTTTGCCGTCGTTCCAGTTCTGCACGGGGCGGTAATATCCGGTTATACGGCTGTAAACCTCCGTGGCTTTTCCGCAGATGGGGCATAGCTTTTGCTCCCCCTTCAAATAGCCATGCTCCGTGCATACGGAATATGTGGGCGACAGCGTATAATACGGCAGCTCATAATTTTCCGCAATTTTGCGCACCAGCGCGGCGGCGGACTGCCAGCTCGGCAGCTTTTCACCAAGGAATGTATGGAATACCGTGCCGCTTGTATAGAGCGTTTGAAGCTTATCCTGCACATCCAGCGCGCTGAAAACATCCTCCGTATAGCCCACGGGCAAGTGGCTGGAATTGGTGTAATACGGCGTTCCGTTCTCGTTGGCGGTGATTATATCGGGATAGCGCGCCTTATCGTGCTTTGCAAGGCGATAAGCGGTGGATTCCGCCGGTGTGGCTTCCAGATTATAAAGATCTCCGTACTGCTCCTGATAGTCGCTCAAACGCTCACGCATATGCTTCAGCACGCGCACGGCGAAGTTCTGCGTCTCCTCATGCGTTAAATCCTTGCGGAGCCAGTTAGCGTTCAGCCCCGCTTCATTCATGCCAACAAGACCTATCGTGGAAAAATGATTGCCGAAGCTGCCGAGATACCGCTTTGTATACGGATACAGCCCCTCAGCCAGCAATTTTTCAATGGTTGTGCGCTTTATCTTCAAACTTCGGGCGGAGATATCCATCATCCTATCCAGCCGCGCGAAAAAGTCCTCCTCATCCTTGGCAAGGTACGCTATGCGGGGCAGGTTTATCGTCACAACGCCCACGGAGCCCGTGGATTCGCCGCTGCCGAAAAAGCCGCCGCTTTTCTTACGCAATTCCCTAAGATCCAGCCGCAAACGGCAGCACATGCTGCGCACGTCGCTCGGCTCCATATCGGAATTGATGTAATTGGAAAAATACGGCGTGCCGTATTTGGCGGTCATTTCAAAAAGCAAGCGGTTGTTTTCCGTTTCGCTCCAGTCAAAATCCTTTGTTATAGAATACGTCGGGATTGGATACTGGAAGCCGCGCCCGTTTGCGTCACCCTCTATCATAACCTCGATAAACGCTTTGTTTATCATGTCCATCTCCGCCTTGCAGTCCCCGTATGTAAAGTCCATGGGCTTGCCGCCCACTATGCAGGGCTTATCGGCAAGGTCGGCAGGTACTGTCCAATCCAGCGTAATGTTGGAAAACGGCGCTTGGGTTCCCCATCGGCTTGGTGTATTAACGCCAAACACGAAGCTTTCTATGCAATGCTTTACTTCATTGTAGCTTAGCTTATCCGCGCGCACAAACGGCGCAAGATATGTATCGAAGCTTGAAAACGCCTGCGCGCCCGCCCACTCGTTCTGCAT
>CABSAH010000094.1 GCA_902475645.1 uncultured Christensenellaceae bacterium
CAATCCGTAGAGGAGGTAATTGCGGCTTGGCTAAAAAGTTGGCGCGCATCGTTATTATGATAGCGGGCGCGGGTATTGGTCTTGCGGCCACGGCAGGGGTGGATAAGGTGCTTGCGGTAATGAACCGCCTGCCCTTCCACGAGGCGGTATATATTGCGGCGGCAATCATATTTGCAATCATATTTTATATTTTATCCCCGCGCATTATATCCGGCTTTTCCCGCATAGTGGGCGCAATGGAGGCGCACATGAGCGATATGTCCCTTTCCGATATCTTTTTGGGCGCGGTGGGGCTTATTGTGGGGCTTGTGATAGCGCTGCTTTTGAGTACGCTTTCTTCAAATATGCCGTGGCTTATGGGAACCGTTATAAACATTGCGCTCTACTGCGCCTGCGGCTACCTTGGCTGCGCGCTTGTATTGAAGCGAAGGGGAGAGGTTAACCTGCCCTCGTGGTTTCGCCGCCCGGGCAAGGCGGGCAAATCGGGCGCGGCGGCGCGGCCAAAGCTGCTGGATACCTCCGCCATAATAGACGGGCGCATTGCGGACATTTGCCAAACAGGCATTATAGAAGGGCAGATAATTGTTCCCGCGTTCGTGCTGGCGGAGCTTAGGCATATTGCGGACAGCGCGGATTCATTGAAGCGCAACCGCGGCAGGCGCGGGCTTGACATTCTAAACAGAATGCAGCAGGAGCAGAACATTCACATAAGGGTCGTTGAAACCGATTACGAGGATATTGCAGAGGTGGACGCAAAGCTTATAAAGCTTGCTTACGACATGGGCGGCGTTGTTGTTACGAACGATTATAACCTGAATAAGGTTGCGGGCGTGCAGCGCGTGCCGGTGTTCAATATAAACGAGCTTGCAAACGCATTGAAGCCCGTTGTGCTGCCGGGCGAGGAAATGACGCTTTCAATAGTTAAGGAGGGCAAGGAGGCAGGCCAGGGCGTTGGCTATCTTAACGACGGCACAATGATAGTTGTTGAAGGCGGCAGGCGCTACGTGGGCGAGGAGGTTGACGTTATTGTTACAAGCGCCTTGCAGACCGCCGCGGGCAGGCTTATATTCGCCAAGCTTAAATATCAATAATAAAGCATATTAAAAAATAAATATTATCGAAAGGGGACACCATGAGGCAGGGCGAACTGATATGCGCAGCATACGAAGGGAAGAATACGCTGGTGATTAAAAACGCCAACGTAGTGAACGTTTTTACGGATGAAATAGTCCGTGCGGACGTGGCTGTATACGGGGACGTTATAATAGGCGTTGGGCAATACAGCGGGGAAAACGAGATAGACGCCGACGGCGCTTACCTTGCGCCCGGGTTTATAGACGCGCATGTGCATATAGAAAGCAGCATGGTCATTCCCGCATCCTTCATGAAGGTTATAATGCCCCACGGCACAACGACCGTTATTGCCGACCCGCACGAAATTGCAAACGTGGCGGGCGCGGCGGGCATACGCGCCATGTATAAGCTTACCGACGAGCTGCCGCTGAGGGTGCTTTTCATGCTGCCCTCCTGCGTGCCCGCAACCCCGTTTGAGCACAGCGGGGCAAAGCTTGTTGCGGAGGATATGGAGCAATTCATGCGCAAAAGCCGCATACTGGGCCTGGGCGAGGTTATGGACGCGAACAGCGTTATTAACTGCACGCAGGAAATGCTGGATAAGCTAAGGCTTTTTGACGGGCGACCGATTGACGGTCACGCCCCGCTGCTTGAGGGCATGGGTCTTAACGCATACCGCGTTGCGGGCGCGTTCAGCGACCATGAATGTTCCACATACGATGAAATAAAGGCAAAGCTTGCAACGGGCATGAACATACTGCTGCGCATAGGGAGCGCGGCAAACAATATGGACGACGTTATGCGCCGCATAGCCGAAGAAAAGCTGCCCACGCGGAACATGATGTTCTGCACGGACGATAAGCATATTGAGGATATACGCCGCGAGGGGCATATAAACGCCAACGCGCGCATGGCTGTCGCCGCGGGCATAGACCCCATAGACGCAATAAAGATGGCCTCCTATAACGCCGCCCGCGCATACGGAATACGCGGCGTGGGTGCAATCGCGCCCGGCTACAAGGCGGACATGGTGCTGCTGGAGGATTTGAAGGACTTTAAGGTAAAGCGGGTTATAAGCCGCTTCGGGCTGCCGTATACAGGCGAAGAAAGGCTGCCCTCGCCCCTGCTGCCGCCGCAGGTTTTCAACAGCGTGCGCCTGCCCGAAATTTCAAGGGAAAGCCTTGCGCTAAGGTGCAAGGCAAATGCGCCGGTGATAAAAATGATACCGCATCAGCTTGTTACGGAGCTTGTGTACCGCGATGTTAAGCGGGACGAAAACGGCTGCTTCATACCAAGCAACGGAATGGTCAAGCTTGCGGTTATAGAGCGGCACCATGCAACGGGCAGCATGGGCGTGGGCATATTGGAGGGGCTTGGCATAAGCCACGGGGCGGTTGCCTCCACCGTGGCGCACGACAGCCACAATTTGGTGGTTGCGGGCGATAATGACGGGGATATGCTTATGGCGATAGAATCGCTTAGGGAATGCGGCGGCGGATACAGCGTTGTAAGCCGCGGCGTGGTGCTTTCAAGGCTTCCGCTGCCGATAGCGGGGCTTATGACGGCCGCGCCCGTGAACGACGTGCTTGAAATACAGCAGGCGCTGCTCGAGGCGCTTTATTCGCTGGGCGCAACGCGGGAAAGCGACCCGCTCATAGCCCTATCCTTCATGGCGCTGCCTGTAATACCCGCCGTTAAGCTTACGGACGAGGGGCTTTTTGACGCGGTCAATTTCAAATTTATAAAATACAACTGATATATGCCGCTTTAGGCGGAAAGGAGCTTGCCGATGGGCATTGTTGGAAAGAGCGTAACGCGCGTTGACGCGCCGGATAAGGTTACGGGGCGCGCCAAATATACGGACGACCTTGCGGATAAATCCGCGCTTATTGCAAAGGTGCTTCATTCAACCGTTGCGCACGGCTATGTTAAAAGCATAGATACAAGCGCGGCGGAAAAAATAGCGGGCGTGGTGAAGATTGTCACCTGCTTTGACGTGCCAAATATACCCTTTCCGACGGCGGGGCATCCGTGGAGCACGGATGTGCAGCATCAGGACGTTGCGGACAGGCTTTTGCTCAACCGCCATGTGCGCTACTACGGGGACGATGTTGCCGCGGTGATTGCGCGGGACGATGTGAGCGCAATGCAGGCCATACGCGCAATAAGGGTTGAATACGAGGCGCTTCCCTTCGTGCTTGACCCCATTGAGGCCATGCGGGACACCGCGCCGCAGCTGCACGAGGGCTTTGAGCATAACATACTTGCCCACACCGCATACGAGGACGGCAATTACGATGAAGCCGTAAAGGAGCCGGGGCTTATTGTTATAGACAAATGGTACGATACGCCCACCGTGCAGCATTGCCACATTGAAAACCATATTTGCTTTGCCTATGAGGAGGCGGGCAAGATGAACGTTGTAAGCTCCACGCAGATACCGCATATTGTCCGCCGCATAGTCGGGCAGGCGCTCGGGCGGGAATGGGGCAGCGTGCGCATAGTTAAGCCCTATATAGGCGGCGGCTTCGGCAATAAGCAGGATGCGCTCTATGAGCCGCTGTGCGCCTATCTTTCAAGCGTTGTGGGCGGCAGGCTCGTTAAGCTTGACATGAGCCGCGAGGAAACGTTTGCAAGCAACCGCGTGCGCCACGCAATACGCTACCATATCGTATCCCACGTCCGCGCGGACGGCACGTTCGTTGCGGGCAGGCTGGAGGCATATTCAAACCAGGGCGCGTATGCAAGCCACGGCCACGGCGTTTGCGCAAAGGGCGCGGGCGCGTTCAGGCAGCTTTACCGCTACCGCGGCGCCTGCAAGGGCGATGCGTATACGATTTATACCAATATGCCCGCGGCGGGCGCAATGCGCGGCTACGGCATACCGCAGATGATGTTTGCAATGGAAAGCCATGTGGACGATATTGCAAGGCGGCTGAATATAGCGCCGCTCACGCTTAGGCAAATGAACCTGATGGAGGTTGGCTACAGGGACGATTTTTCCAAAAACGAGAATTATTTCGACAGCTTTAATCAATGCCTGCAAAAGGGCATGGAATATATCGATTACGAGCGCAAGAAGGCGGAATTTGCCAAGGATACGGGCAATATCCGCCGCGGCATAGGCATGGCGGTTTTCTGGTACAATACCGCCGTGTGGCCGATTTCGCTTGAAAGCTCGTCCTGTCGCATGGTGCTGAATCAGGATGGCTCCGTGCAGCTTCAGCTTGCCGAAACCGAAATAGGGCAGGGCGCGGATACCGCCTTCAGCCAAATGGCGGCGGAGGAGCTGGGCATACCGTTTGAAAAGGTGCATATAATCTCCGCGCAGGATACGGACGTTACCCCCTTCGGCACGGGCGCATACGCAAGCCGCCAAACCTACGTTGGCGGATTTGCCGTGCAGCAGACGGCGCGCATAATGAAGGAGCGCATATTGAGCTACGCTTACGAGCTTACCCGCATGATGCCCCACAATTTGAACATTGAGGACGGCTATATTGTAAACATAAAGAACGGAAGAAGGCTTATGAGCCTTGCTGAGCTTGCAACAACGGCGCTTTACAGCATGGAGCACAGCCGGCATATAACCGCCGAAAGCACATATCAGGTAAAATCCAATGCGTATTCGTTCGGCTGCTCCTTTGCGGAGGTGGAGGTGGATATTGGGCTTTGCAGGGTAAAGCTTGTAAACATGATAAACGTGCATGACTGCGGGCGGCTTATAAACCCCGCGCTTGCCGCGGCGCAGGTACACGGCGGCATGAGCATGGCGATAGGCTACGGGCTTAGCGAGCAGCTCCTTTTCGACCAAAAGACCGGCAGGCCGCTTAACAACAATCTGCTGGATTATAAGCTTTCCACCACAATGGATCATCCGCATCTTGAGGCGCGGTTCGTTGAAAACTACGAGCCAACCAGCGCATACGGCACAAAGGCATTGGGCGAACCGCCCGCAACGAGCGGCGCGCCCGCCATACGCAACGCCGTATTGAACGCAACGGGCGTTGAGATAGACTCCATACCCCTCACGCCGCACATACTGTTTGAACGGTTCCGCGAAGAAGGGCTTATTAAATAAGGAGGGACAAGGGCATGTATGATATAAAGGCGCTGTATGAAGCGAACAGCGTGAAAGAGGCGATAGAGCTTATGCGGCTGCACCCGGAGGCGAAGCTAATTGCCGGCGGGAGCGACGTGCTTATAAAGCTTAGGGAGGGCAAGCTTGCCGGATGCGAGCTTATAAGCATATTCGGCATAGATGCGCTCAGGGGCATAAGCATGGATGAGGACGGGACAATAAGAATACTGCCGCTTACAAGCTTTTCCCATATTACAAGGCATCCCATAATAAACGAGCATATAAAGGTGCTGGGCGAGGCCGTGGACATGGTTGGCGGGCCGCAGATAAGAAACATTGGCACGATAGGCGGCAATATTTCAAACGGCGTGACCAGTGCGGACAGCGCAAGCACACTGCACGCATGGGACGCGATAGTTGAGCTTACGTCCGCGGAGGGCGTAAGGCGGCTTCCCATAAAGGAATACTATGTAAGCGCGGGCAAGGTGGCGCTGCGAGCTGCGGAGCTGCTTACGGCAATACTTATAAAAAAGGAAAGCTATTCGGGCTATAAGGGGCATTATATAAAATACGCCATGCGAAACGCAATGGACATTGCAACGCTTGGCTGCTCCGTAAACGTTAAGCTGAGCGGGGATAAAAAAACCGTGCTCGACGCACGCATGGCATACGGCGTGGCGGGTCCCGTGCCCATGCGCGCACCCAATGCGGAGCAGGCCGTGCGCGGCAAGCCCGTATGCGCACAAACGGTTGATATGTTTGCGGATGCGGCCTTGCGGGACGTTAACCCGCGCGACAGCTGGCGCGCAAGCCGCGAATTCAGGCTGCATTTGGCGCACGAGCTTGCAAAGCGCGCGCTTACGGAATCGATACGCCTTAGCGGGGGTGAAATATAATGGCACAGACAAAGCTTATAAAATGCACAATAAACGGCGAATATACCGAAACGGTGGTTGACGTGCGCGCTTCGCTTACGGATTTGCTGCGCAACGATTTTCGCCTTACGTCCGTAAAAAAAGGCTGCGAGGTGGGCGAATGCGGCGCGTGCAACGTTATAATAGACGGGGAATGTTACAATTCCTGCATATACCTTGCGGCTTGGGCGGACGGCAAAAGCATACGCACGCTTGAAAGCCTGCTTGGCCCCAACGGCGAGCTTGCGGACATTCAGCAGGCGTTTGTGGACGAGGCCGCCGTGCAATGCGGCTTCTGCACGCCGGGCTTTATAATGAGCGCCGTGGAGATACTTGAATCCGGCCGCCGCTACACGCGCGATGAGCTGAGAAAGCTTTTAAGCGGGCATCTTTGCCGCTGCACGGGCTACGAAAACATATTAAACGCCGTGGAAAAAACAATGAACAAGCGGCTTAGCGAAAGGGAAGGCGAATAATGTATCAACAAACCGCCCAAAGACGGGGCAATTCGGCAAGGCTTGATTTTGTGCTGCTACTTATATTCATATTGGTGGTGCTGTTCGCGCGTCAGGCGGCGTCCTTTGCCGCGGCGCTGCCCGCCCCGTTCAATACCCTTGTGCAGATATTCCTGCTGGGCGCAATAAT
>CABSAH010000095.1 GCA_902475645.1 uncultured Christensenellaceae bacterium
AAAAGCTCCCCGCCCGCAAGCACGGCGTATTTGATTATTTCGCCGCAGCCGTTTTTGTATTCGGCGTCGGGCAGGGTATTGAGCGTATCCGTATCGCAAAGCACCAACGACGGCTGATAGAAGCAGCCGAGCTGATTTTTGCCCGCGGGAAGATTAACGCCCGTTTTGCCGCCAACGGAGGAATCCACGCACGCAAGCAGCGTTGTGGGAAGCTGCACAAGCCTTATGCCTCGCTGATACGTTGCCGCGGCAAAGCCGCCAACGTCGCCCACAACGCCGCCGCCGAGGGCGATAAGCACATCGCTTCTGGTGAAACGGTTTTGGCTGAGCGCGGCTGTTATAGCCTCGTATGTGCCAAGCGTTTTTGCATCCTCGCCGCCCTTGAATACGAATGTATGCACGGCGTAGCCCGCCGATACAAGTGAACGCGAAACAACCTCGCCATAGAGCGGGAACACGTTTTCATCCGATACTATCATGGCCTTGCCCGTTGAGTGGGTGGCCTTAAGCGTTTCTTCGCCCGCAATGGCAAGCGCGCCGCGCTGTATTTCAACGTTATACGGGCGCGATGCGTTAACGCGAATGCATTTCATACGCCGTCAACCTCCTCCTTCAGCCTGCGCCCATCGTCAAGCAGCCTTGTAAGCGCGGCTGTGTCGCCCTGCTCAAGCGCGGCCTTGTATTCCGCAAGGGATGCTATGTAGGAGTTTAGCTCGTTGAGCAGAAAGTCCCTGTTTTCCGTAAAAAGCTCGGCCCACATGACGGGGTTAAGCCACGCAACGCGGGTCATATCCTTGTAGCTTCCGGCGGAAAAGCCATTGTGCAGCCTTGCAGAGGGGCTTTTTATATATGCGTTGGAGGCAAGGTGCGCAAGCTGGGACGTAAAGGCGATCATGCGGTCGTGCTTGGCGGCGGTGGTAACGGAAAACGAGCCGAAGCCCACGGGGGCAAGCAGGGCTTCTATTCTGCTCAGCAGCGCAATGTCGTTATTGTCCATTGGCACTATTACCATAGGCGCGCCGCAAAACATATCCGCACGGGCATATTTGAAGCCGGAATTGCGCGTGCCCGCCATTGGATGACCGCCGGCGAATGCTATCCCGTGCGCCTTTGCCACGGGGAAGCAGCCTTCGCATACTATGCGCTTTGCGCCGCAGCAGTCCATAACAACGGTGTTCTTTCCTATATAATTTGCCATGCGTGTGAAGTATTCCACGCACTCTGCGGGGTATATGGCAATAAGCACAATGTCGCACCGCTTTATGCTTTCCTCATCAAGCACGCCGTCAACCGCGCCGCTCATAATGGCAAAATCCTGTATGCTCTTATCCGCATCAACTGCAAGCACGGTTTCGCCCGCCTCGTGATATGCTTTTGCAAGCGAGCCGCCTATAAGCCCAAGGCCCACTATTCCCGCCGTCATTTGCTAACAACCTCCCTTATACGCCGTACCTTTTCGGCAAGCTCATCGTATTGGGCGGGACGCAGGGACTGCGCACCGTCGCACAATGCCTTCATGGGGTCGTTATGCACCTCTATAATCAGCCCGTCCGCGCCGCAGGCCGCCGCCGCAAGCGCCATGGGCGGCACAAGCTTTGCCATGCCTGTTGCGTGGCTGGGGTCAACTATTATGGGCAGATGCGTAAGCTCCTTCAGCATGGATACCGCCGCCAAATCAAGCGTGTTGCGCGTATAATCGTCAAATGTTCGTATGCCGCGCTCGCACAGTATAACGCGCTCGTTGCCGCCGGACATTATGTATTCCGCGCTCATCAGCAAATCCTTTAGCGTGCTTGCAAGGCCGCGCTTTAGCAAAACGGGCTTGTTCAGCCTGCCAAGCTCCTTTAGCAGCTCAAAATTCTGCATACTCCTTGCGCCAACCTGTATCACGTCCACATCCTCAAACAGCGGAAGATGCTCAACGCTCATTATCTCCGTAACTATGGGCAGGCCGGTTTCCCTGCGCGCCAGCTTCAAAAGCTCTATCCCCGTGGCTTTAAGCCCCTGGAAATCATATGGAGAGGTGCGCGGCTTGAATGCGCCGCCGCGCAGCATGTTTGCGCCGCTTGCCTTTACCGCGCGGGCAACGGTTAATATCTGCTCCTCGTTTTCAACGGAGCATGGCCCCGCTATCATGCAGAAATTGCCGCCGCCGATTTTTGCGCCGCCCACTTCAATTACCATATCGTCGGGATGGAACTTTCGGTTGCAGCATTTGAACGGCTCCGTAACGCGCTTTACGGAATCAACTATGCCAAGGCTGGCTATCAGGTCCATATCTATGCGGCCCGTGTCGCCTATAAGACCGAGTACGGTTTGGAACCGGCCTTCGGAAACATGTATGTCAAGGCCCTGAGCTTTAAGCCAATCTATAAGCTGATTTCGCTTTTCACTGTCCGCCCCGTGCTTTAGTACAACGATCATGGATATATCCTCCAAAAAATTATATTGCGTATTCATGGCGTGGTTTTGCAATAAAAAAGCGGCACCGGTGTAACCTGTGCCGCCTGAGCGCATCCCTTTAACTGAAAGAGCCTGTCATTTGCACACAAATTACCCTTACTATGCGGTCATAGCAAGGTAATAATAATATGCAAATGCGGCGGTCCTTTTCATCGGTTCGTTCTCCTTATATTGCAAAACCAACTTTGCCCTCAAGTATAAGAACATAAGGCGGAATTGTCAACCGTTATTTTGCTTGGCGCGCAAGGGCACGGGTGCTGACGCGCCTTATATATCCACGCAGTATATCTTTTTAACCTCGCTGCGCTTCCTGTACACGGTTAGGAACACGGCGACTACGGCTATTGCGTAGAAGCCTGCGTTAAGCTCGCGTATCGGCAAAAACTCGGCCAACGCACCGGCAACAAGCGCGCCCGCCATGTTGCCTATCGTGGTAAGCATTTGGAATGCGCCCGTGAAGCGGCCGCGCATTTCGTTGGGGACGTAGCTTTGGGTGGAGGATATGCGTATGTTGTAGCTTGTAACGCCGAGAAGCCCGGTTATAAGCATCATTGCAAACATTACGTACAGCGGCGCATAAAGCAGAGAACCTGCAAGTATATTTATGGCAAAGTACACCATGAGCGCAATGGCAAATTTCTTTTTCGGGTCGAATTTATGCTTATAAAGCCTTAGCCCGCCAAGCACGCGGCCCAATACGGCAAAGCCCATGACGAATATGTATTTTTCAACGCCCAAGCCTTCGGTATTCTTGAAAAACGGCAGCAGGAGCGTGCTGCTTGCGCTGTCCGAAAACGACATAACCGTGAAATACGCCGCTATTGCCATAAGCCCCGCTTCGCCGCGCATATAGTGTATGCCGTCCTTAAAGTCGGATACGTATTTTTTCAGGTTGTATTGCTCCCCAACGTTCTGCATCTGCGATTCATCCACCTTTATCTGCGTTTCAAAGGAGGCGGCGATGAGGAACGTTACCGCGTTGAACAAAAACAGTATTTCAAGTCCCGTATGCTCATAGCACCACGCCGCCGCCAGCACCATAACCGACGCCAGCGGGAATATCATGCTGGATACGGAATATGCCTTGGTGGAAAAGCCGGGCGTTATAAGCATTGGATACAGGCTGTCGTATGCCACCTGATATATGCTGTCCACAGAGCCGATTATAAGGCAAAGTATAAGCATGGTTGCATAGTTGAATATATCAAGCTTCAGCACAACGAATATGACAAGATACAGCGCGGCCGATATGAAATCCAGCGTATATATTGCTTTTGCGCGGGAAAAACGGTCAAGATACGGCCCTGCAAGGAACGGCATAATCACCTTGGGCAGATTGTACACTACATTGAATATGGCGTAAAGCAGCGTGGAGCCGGTATAGTCCAGCACCAGCAGGCATATTGCAAAGCCGGACACGGCGTTGCCCAGCGTGCTGACGACCGTGCCTAACGATAGTATGGTAAAATTCTTTGTCCATAGCGTGGGCTTCTTTTCCATTGGCGTATATCACTCCTTTTTTAACATCATAACAGCCGAACCGGAGGAAGGCCGCCGGCCCGGCAGGGAAAAGCCGCGTTATACGGCAAAATCGGCGCGTACAGATCCGTTTAGGGTTTCGGCCTTCAGGCTGCTTTCGGCAACGTTGCTTTCAACCGTGGTGTGCTTGCGGTTCTGCTTTTGGCCGTTTATATAAACGGAGCCGGAAACGGTATCGAATTCGCAGTTGAACTGCTCCAGCTTTTCTGTTGTGCTGAACGATACGGAGCCGTTTACGCTTTCAAGATGCACCTTGCCGCGTATGCTGCCCGTAAGCTTTACGGAGCCGTTCACCGTTTCGCAATGGCAGCCTTCGCTGGCATAGCAGCTTGTTGCGTGGGTTGAGCCGTTTACGTTTTCAAGGTGTATTTTGTTTGCGGCTATGTTTTCAACGGCTATTGTGCCGTTAACGGCCTCGCACCTGAGCGAGGATAGGCGCAGCGCGGGCAGAGCCCCGGCATTGCCGGGCGCGCACTCTGTAATATCTATCGTGCCGTTCACGGTTTCTATGGAAAAGCCGTCGAATTCCGCATCGGGCACGGTTATCGTGATTACGGGCTGGCGCCATGCATGGCGTCCGCCGAGGGCGCAGTTCCAAAGCGTACCGTCAAACAGGCCGGTAAAGCCCTTTGACGCACGCTTTTCTTCTATGCTGAGTATGCCGTCGCGTATGGAAACCACGGGCTTTTTTATGCCTTCGGGGTAGTCAAGGTCAACGCGGTACTCGCTGCCGCGCAGTATTTTAAGCTTTGCGTTTACGGTATCGGCCCTTATGCCCGTGAACGCCTCGCCGTATGCCTCCGCTTCCGCGGCGGGGGAGGTCGGGACGCTGCCCGCGCTTTGCTTTATTATTTCCTGCGCAAGCTTTTCGGGGGAGCCAAGCTCCTCAATCACTCTTGCGGCGTTTTCCGTACCCGCATCTTCAAAATATTCGGTATAGAACTGTATGGCGGCTTCGCGCTCGCTTACGTCTATACATTCAAGGCAGCGTTTAAGCCTTGCAAGGTATTCGTTGGCGGTCATTGCGGTTTCCTCCTTATATAATGCGCGCTATGCTTGTGCGCAGCTCGTTAAGCTCCCTATGGAACTCCTCAATAACCTCTTCGCGGCAGCCTTCCTTTGCTATTATGCTGCGCCTTTCACCGGCGGGGCTTATGCCGCCGCGCCGATTGCCGTTATTATAATACATCATTGTTATTACCTCCGTACAATAGTGAATTTACCCTTAACGTGTATGCCTTCCATTCGGCCCTGTATTCGTTCAGCTTACTGCGCCCCGCGTCGGTAAGCGCGTAATACCGCCTAAGTCTTCCCGAAAAGGGCTTGTCATATGTTGAAAGCAGGCCGTCCCTTTGCAGCCTTCTCAGCACGGGATAGAGCGTGGATTCTGATATATCCATAATCTGCTTTACGCTTTGCGTAAGCACGTAGCCGTATGCATCATTATCGTCAAGCACAGCCAGCACGCATGCATCCAGCAGCGCAGAGCCTAATTGAAACACCATGTCGCGCACCTCCTTTCGACGATGATATTATATGGCGTATAATATAGCTTGTCAACACCTTATTGCAAAATAAATAATATTATTTTTGCCCTGCACGGAGGGCGTATCGGCGGATAACCGGCGGCACTTTCATAAAAAGGATAAATGTGATAGAATACAGGGGCAAAGAACATGGGGGAGAGAGCGTATGCGCAAAACGAAGATAATCGCCATAGAAGGCATAGACGGCGGGGGAAAAGGCGTGCAGGTGCGCGCGCTGAAGGAAAACCTGAAAAAGCTTGGCTACACCGTGGCGGGGCGCGACTATCCTATGTACGATACATATTTCGGCGCGCAGATAGGGCGGCTGCTGAGCGGGGCGGACGGCGTGCGTGCGGACGAGATTGACGGCAAAAGCATGGCGCTGTGGTTTGCGCTGGACAGATGGGAAAGCTTTAAGGATTACCGCGACGGGGAGACCGATTTTCTTATTATAAACAGATTCGTTCTTTCAAACGCCGTTTATCAGAGCATACGCGACATAGATTTGGGCAAGCCGGATATTGTGGACTGGGTGACGGAGCTTGAATACGGTCACTTCGGCCTGCCAAAGCCCGACCTTAACATTATATTCTCCGTTCTGCCCAAGGCGGCGGAGGAGAACGTTGCCAAAAAAGGATACCGCGGATACGTTGGCAACGGCAAGGACGTATACGAAGCCGACCACGGCATACAGCAGCGCGCAATGGAAAAATACATTGAGATCGCTTCGCGCATGAATAATGCCGATATAATATATTGCATGGAGGACGGAAGGCTGAAAAGCATAGAGGACATCGCAAAAATGGTGATGGACGCCGTAAGAAGGCGCGGATTGATACAATGATTGGAGAACCAATGCATTGAAATGTACGCATTTTGTAAATACACGGTATACATGGATTTGGGTATACATGAGCAAATTGGCACGATATACAGAAAATGTAGTTGATAAATATATTTGTGTATTATATAATACGATGTATCCTATATGTGTCTTATGCGACAAGATGTATTATGGAATATGACATATTTGATTTTGAGTTTCCCGCGCATACGGCGCGGGCGATTAAAAATAAAAGGAGAGAACAAAATGAAGAAAACGCTTGCTATGCTGCTTGC
>CABSAH010000096.1 GCA_902475645.1 uncultured Christensenellaceae bacterium
GCGCCTGCTGCTCCGCATCCTTAAATTCGCGCGCGCTCATAACTATTGCGCGGAACAGGGAATCCTCCGGCTCCATAAAGTGCGCATCCCCCGTGGCTGCCACGGGTATGCCAAGCTCCTCGCCCAGCTCAACTATTTTTCGGTTAAGCTCCCTCAGCCCATCCTCGTCCTTAACAATGCCTTCGCGCATGAGGAAGGCGTTGTTGCCTATGGGCTGTATTTCAAGATAGTCATATTCCCTTGCTATTGCGCATATTTCGTCGTGCGGCTTGTTTTCAAGCACCGCGCGGAAAAGCTCCCCCGCCTCGCACGCGGAGCCGATTATAAGCCCTTCGCGGTAAAAATCCAAAAGGCTCCTCGGTATCCTCGGCACGGTTTTAAGGTAATCCATATGCGCATAGGACACAAGCTTGTATAGATTTTTCAGCCCAACAATGTTTTTGGCGATAATTATTATGTGGTATGTGCTGCGCTTGCCCTTCACCTTTTCGTGCGGCACGCAGTCAAAAAGCGGTATGCGCTCCTTCCCCATGGCCTCATAACGCTCTATTATCTTCAAAAACTGCTCCTTCAGCGCGCGTGCGCCGTCAATGGGCAGCATGGATGCGCGGCTTGTGTTCATCGCCGCCATGCAGCCCTCTATGGTCGTTGTATCGTCAAGCGGGGCGCGGCAATGATACCGCGTCAGCTCCATTGCCACGGCGGCGTGCGCGCTCATTGTTATGCCGCGCTTTTTCGCCTCCTTATACAGTTCATGGTATTCGTTCCTGTCCCATACCACCAGCTTGGCGTCGCCCGCAAATTCCAGCAGCGCATTTACCGCGTCCTTGAGAAGCGGCGCGGATTCGCTGTCCTGCTCACTTATGCCCGTCTGCCGCCTGAACGCTTCGCTCATTGGCACGCCGACGCTTATGGGGGTATAGAATTCGCTGCATTCGCCGCCGTCGTTGAAGCGCACGGCGCTTATGGCGCACAATGCGCCGTTGCAATGGGTCAGCTCAACCGCCGCGTATTCGCCGCGCGGGCTTGTCCATATGCAGTCCGGCAGAAGGTAGCCCTCCACGCCCATTATAACCTTTATGTCAACGCCGTTTTTCTTCAGCTTGCCCGCCTCTTTAACCGCCGCGGGGAATGACTGCACAACGCCGTGGTCGGTTATGGCAACGGCCTTATGTCCCCACTTTGCCGCCGTTTTTACTGCCTTGTCCGCGTCGATGAAGCCGTCCATGGCGCTCATCTTCGTATGCAGGTGCAGTTCAACGCGCTTCCTTGGCGCATTGTCCCTGCGCGTTACAGGCTCGGTTTTATATATAAAATCAGGGAAAATGCAGTATATGCCGCTGTATTCATCGCGCTGATATCTGCCCTGTACGGCCACCCAGCAGCCTTCCTCCTTTATTCCCTCAAGTTTATCCGCTGTTTCCTTTTTGTCCGCATTCAAAAAAAGCTTTACGGGCAGCGTATTGCTGCGGTCCGTAATATAGAACTGCACAATAAGGCCGCCGTTCTTCGTTTCGCGTTTGTTCAGGCTTATTATGCCGCCCTGAACGGCAACGGTGCCGGATTCCTCCGTAACCTCGCTCATTTTAATCATCCGCGCGGCAACGGGACGCCCGATTACAATGTTTTCCCGCGGTACGTTGATATTTGATGCGGTGTCTGCCGTTTTTTTCCTGAAGGGCTTCTTCCCCGCCTTCGCCTGCTTTTTCGGCGCATCCTCCCACGGGGGAGTATCCGCCGGTGCGCTGCGCTTAACGGCTATCGGCTCCTCCTTGCGCTCCGGCATGGTAAGGGCTATGCTCTCGTCCCCTATCAGCATAATATCTATGCTTTCGCCGTATGTATCGTACACAAACTTTTCAAGCATGCTCGCCCCGTTGTAGCTTTTTGCGCTCAGGTACAGGCGCTTTGGTATGCGCACGGCAATGGTATCCTCCGCGCCCCTTTCCCATTTGGAAAAGCCCAATACGGGCTTCATAAGCGGGGAAAAATGCTCCCAGCTTACCTTAAGCATATCTAAAAAGCCGTCCTGCTCGCTTGCAGGCAGTCCATCATCAAACCCTGCGTTTAGTAAAATGCTGCACCCGGGCGCATTTTGTCCCAAAATGGCCGCTATCTCATCCGCCTCCTTCGCGTCTATAAGGCGCGTAAGGCAAAGCTGCGCCTCCAGCTCCTTTTTGCGCATATGCAGCTTTACCCTGTTTAGCTTTGCTCCGTAGCGGGCAATTCCGTAATCCCCTTCCGCTTTCATCTGTGCAGTTACCTCCCTTCAAGCATCTGCTTTGCCTGCCGTATCAGTTCCTCCTCCGCCGCATCCATATCGTATGCGGCAATCTGCTCCCCTTTTTTGAAAAGCACGGCGTTTGTCCGCCCAAGCGCCAGCCCAATGTCCGCCTCCCGCGCTTCCCCCGGGCCGTTTACGGCGCAGCCCATAACGGCAATTTTAAGCGGGCGCTTTTCCCGCTTAAATTCCGCCTTCACGCGCTCGTATATTTCCGAATGTTTACTAACGTTTCCGCACCTGCCGCACGTTGGGCAGCACACAAGGTGCAGCCCCTCCGCCCTAAGCTCAACGGCCTTTAGCAGCTCTATTCCCGTTTCCGCTTCCTTCACCGGGTCGCCCGTTAAGGATACCCTTATCGTGTCCCCAATGCCTTCCATAAGCAGCGTGCCTATGCCCGCGGCGGAGCGCACAATGCCCTCCGTGCCGCCGCCAACCTCCGTTACGCCTACATGCAGCGGATATGTGCAGCTTTCGCTAAGCAGCCTGTATGCCTTGACCGTTTCCGTAACGAAGGAGGATTTTACGGATATTACTATATCCTCAAACCCGAACCTTTCCAGCATACGCGCATTGTTCAGCGCGCTTTCCGCCATTGCCGCGGCGTTGGGCCCGCCGTGCTTTATTAACAGCTCCTTTTCCATGCAGCCGGAGTTTATGCCTATGCGTATGGGTATGCGGCGCTCCTCAGCCCTTTTGCAAAGCTCCTTCACCTTATAGTCGGCGCCTATGTTGCCGGGGTTTATCCTAAGCTTATCCACCCCGCTTTCAAGCGCCGCTATTGCAAGCCTGTGGTCAAAGTGTATATCCGCAACCAGCGGCACGCTCACGCGGCGTTTAAGCTCCGCTATGGCGCGGGCGTCGTCCGCATCCTTTACGGCAAGGCGCACTATTTCGCAGCCCCCGTCAACAAGGCGCCGTATCTGCGCGGCGGTTGCATCCACGTCCGCAGTGCGCGTATTGGTCATGGATTGCACGCTGACCTGCGCGCCGCCGCCTATTTGAATATTGCCTACCTTTACCCTATGCGTTTTTTCGCGCGGCGTCATATTATCCTCCGATTATAAACGTTCTTACGTCCGATATTGTAAGCAGCACAACAAGGCACAGCAGCAGCACCAGCCCCACAAAATGCACAATGCCTTCCTTCTCCGGCGGCACGGGCTTGCCGCGCACGGCCTCTATTATCAAAAACACGAGCCTGCCGCCGTCAAGCGCGGGCAGGGGCAAAAGGTTCACCAGCCCAAGGTTTGCGCTTATAAGCACGCCAAGCCTAAGCACGGTTTCAAACCCCGTGCGCACGGCCTGCCCGATTATGGTCACTATGCCAACCGGCCCCGCAACGTCCCCGCTGCTCACCTGACCCTTAAACAGCATACCGAAGAAGGATATAAGATCCTTTATCATCTGCCAAACGTAGTTAAAGCTGCCGCCTATTGCGCCGAAAAGCCCGTATTTCAGCCGCGTCGGTTCCATAACTATGCCTATTATGTTGCGGCCCTCCTGCTCGCTGTAAAAATCCTTTATTTCTATTTGCCTGTGTTCCCCGCCGCGTATAACTTCAAGCGTCATGCTTTGGCCGTCCGATTCGCGTATCAGCAAGGATACCTCGTTATAATAGCTAAGCTTATGCCCGTCCACGGCAACTATAATGTCCCCGCTCTGTATGCCCGCGGTTTCGGCAGGGGAATTTTCAAACGAAAAGCTGTTGACCGCCGGCATATATTCGCCGTATGTCATAAGCATAACGGTTGCAAGTATTATGGTGGTCAATATGTTCATTATGGGCCCTGCGGCAATAACTATCATCCTTTGCCATATGGGATGGCTGCCGAAGGCCTTACCGTCGCCCGTATCCGCCTGATCCTCGCCGTAAAATTGGCACATGCCGCCTATCGGCAATGCGCGCAGGGCGTACATTATGCCGTTTTTCTCTTTTTTTATTATTGCGGGGCCCATGCCCACGCTGAATTCAACTATGCCAAAGCCGAATATCCTGCCCGCGCAGTAATGCCCCAATTCATGCAGCACCACGAATATGCTCAGCACTATAAGCGCCGCCAGTATGGAAATAACCGTACCCATTCAATCTATCCTTTCACCGCCGCCGTTCTTGCCATGGCGTCGTATTCAAGCAGCTCCTCAAAGGAGCGCACAGCCGCGTTAGGTATGCCGTCCATTGCCCGCTCAACGCAGTCCGCAATACCCGTAAAGCGTATTTTGCCAGCCACGAACAGCTCCACCGCCGCCTCGTTTGCGCCGTTATACACGGCGGGCATTACGCCGCCCGCTTCAAGCGCGCGGTATGCAAGCGGTATTGCCCTAAAGCGCTCCGTATCCGGCTCTTCAAACGTAAGCGAGGCAAGCCTTCCCAAATCAAGCGCGCCAAAGTTACTTTCATGCCTTTTAGGATATGTAAGCGCATAATGTATTGCAAGGCGCATATCCGGCGCGCTGAGCTGGGCTATTATGGCGCTGTCGCAATATTCAACCATTGAATGAACAACGGACTGCGGATGCACAAGCACGCTTATTTTGCCCGCATCAAGGCCGAAAAGATACGCCGCTTCCATTATTTCAAGCCCCTTATTGAAAAGGGAGGCCGAATCGATTGTTATTTTGCGTCCCATGCTCCACGTTGGGTGGCGGTAGGCCATCTGCGGCGTTACTAAGGCAAGCTGCTCCTTTGTAAACTGCCTGAACGGGCCGCCGGACGCGGTTAGTATCAGCCGCCTTACCTCGCGCTTTTCGCCGCATGAAAGGCATTGGAATATGGCGCTCTGCTCGCTGTCCACGGGTATTATCTCCCCGCCGCCCCTTTGCCTTGCCCGCTCAACAAGCTCATGCGCGCATACTATGCTTTCCTTGTTCGCAAGGGCAACGCGCTTGCCTGTCTCCAGCGCCGCAATAAGCGGCAGCGTGCCCGCAAAGCCGCTTACGGCGTTCACCACCGTATCCGCCGCGCCATAGCGCGCCGCGGCGTCTGCTGCATCCTTGCCCGCATAAAGCTCAACGCCCCTTGGCAGCAGCTCCTTTATGGAAAGCGCCGCCGCCTCATCCTCCATGCACAGCACTTCCGGCATGAATTCCTTCGCCTGTTCAAGCGCAAGCCGTGCGTTTTTACCCGCGCACAGTGCGCATACCTCAAATTCATCCTTATTTGAGCGCACAACGTCCAGCGTTTGCGTGCCTATCGAACCCGTGCTGCCCAAAACCGCTATCTTTTTCATTGATTATATTATACTCCCGCAACCGTGAACACAGCGTAAACTATCGGGGCGCAAAACAAAACGCTGTCCAGCCTATCCATAACCCCGCCATGCTCGCTGAAAATACGGCTGTAATCCTTTATTCCGGCATACCGCTTTATGCTTGAAGCAAACAAATCGCCAATCTGCCCCGCGCCGCCGCATATAATGCCGAGTATTATAAGCGTTATAAGCCCCGCGCCCGCGCTCCACACATTCTGCATAAGGAATACCAGCGCCCCGCCTACACCGCCGCCCACAAAGCCGAATATGCTTCCCGCAACGGTTTTATTCGGGCTAAGGCGCGGACAGAGCTTCTTTTTGCCCAAAAGCCTGCCGCCGAAATACGCAAACGTGTCCCCCATAAGCGGCATTGCAAACGCGCACAGCAGGGCAATCCTGCCCTTATCCGCATCCGCGCCGTATTCGCAAAGCATGGCGACCGCCGCAAAAAGGCACATGGGGTACACCAGCACGAACACGGAGGCCATAGTATCCTCCGCCGTGCGCACTTGGCAGAATATCCTATCCGCTATCACCATCAGCACGCACGCCATGCCCGCAATCCATAGCCCCACGCCGCCAAATATCCTATACACCGCAAAATACAGCAGCGCAAATATATACGCCGGCAGCATAAACGGCCTTAAATCCTTTTGGGCAAGCGCGTTGCCCATTTCGTATGCCGCCATTACCGCGCCCGCCGTGAACAGCGCGCACAGCGCCCAGCCGCCCAAATGCAGCCCCGCCGCAAGCACGGCAATCAATATTGCGGCAACCCCAATCCGTTTTACAAGCTTCATTTTCCGTCCAATCCGCCATACCGCCTGTTCCTGTGCGCAAATTCGTTAAGCGCGGCAATATAGCATTCGTCGCTGAATTCGGGCCACAGCGTATCGGTGAATACCAGCTCCGCATATGCGCTTTGCAGCAGCATAAAGTTGGAAAGCCGTTCCTCCCCGCCCGTGCGTATAACAAGGTCAACATCATAAAGCCCCTTTGTATAAAGGCGGCTCATTAGACAATCCTCGTCTATATCCTCTATATTAAGCCTGCCCTCCTTTGCGTCCAGCGCAATGCTTTTAACGG
>CABSAH010000097.1 GCA_902475645.1 uncultured Christensenellaceae bacterium
CCCTGAACGGCCTTTATCATGTCGGGTATTCCGGGGGAGGGAGCGTATTCGAGCACCGGAAGCTTGAAATCACGCACGGCATCAAAATACGCCGGGGGCGTGGCGATATCGGGCTGGCCGATATTAAGATGATAGATCTTTATTCCCCGCTTGGCACATTCCACCTGATAGGGATAGAACTTGCGGATAGGGGAAAGGTTGCATTTTTCGATCTTGCTCGAAAACTTCATTGGATGTTCCTCCTGAATTCTTGTGCTTGTACTGCATATATTATCTCAAAGGTTTAGCCCTTTGAAAAGTATTATTCGCATTTAAGCCGTCGGCGGCGGCATACCGCCCGTGCCTACTGTTTTTTGCCCGGTCACGGCGTTGTATGTTTCGCTGTACAGCTTTTCGGTCGCGTCCGGCACAAGCTCGCCGTTCACATACTTGTCGCGGTACGCCGTTACCTTGTAGCCCTTGCGCGCCTTTATGGTCTCTTCGCTGTATGCTGCGGGCTTTGTTTCATCGTAGGTTATTATTGTTTCGCCCGGCTCTATCTCCTCGTTCACAACGCCGCGCGTTTTATACGTTACGCCCGCTTCAAGCGGCGTGCCGTAAACATATATGGTAACCGTATAATTCTCCTGATCGCAATAGGCGAATATAAACACCGGATACCCCGTATTATTAACGAAATTAAGGCTTTTTCCGGATTCCACCGTGCCCGTAACGGTTGAATCCAGCCCCTTGTCAACGTAGCTTGACGGCCACGAATGGTGCTTGCGCTCGGTTACGGATATGCCCTCTATATTTTGGGAAAGCACATCCTCAAGCGTTGAGCCGCGCTGCATGCTCGCCTTTGCGCAAAGCAGCGCATTATACATGGTTGTGGATACCTGGCATATGCCGCCGCCGGGCTGATCCTCGTATTGGTTGCCGTTCACAATGCCCGGGGCAAGCGGCCAGCCGCCCTCCTCCGTTCGCGGGCCTATATAGGCATTGAAGTTGAATTCCGTTTTATCCTCCACCTTCATGCCGTTTAGCAGCGTACACGCCTTCTGTATATTACCGACGCGCTTTTCGTCCCGCGCCGCACGGCTGCCGCCGAAGGAGGTTTGGAACGAGGAAACAAGCCGGGTATGCGCCTTAATGTCGGCAAGCGTCATTTCGGGCTTTGTATATTCAAGCTCCGGTTCAAGCGTTGCCCTTAGCTGCCCCGCTTCAAGCAGGGACACTATGCTTTGATACAGCGCATCCTCGTTGAGCATATAGCCGTCCGTCCCGTCATGGAACGTGAACTGAGGCTCCGCCGCCGATGAAACCGCCACGGCATAAGGCTCCGCGGGCTTTGAATCAAGCACGGCGCCTATGTCCGCAAGGCGAGCCTTCAGCGCCGCCTCGTCCGGCACGAACGTAACGGGTATATCCCGCCCGTTTTGGGCAATAGCTTCCTTTTCCTGGGCGTTTTCTATAACCGTTCCGCTGCGGCCGAGCATAAGCGCCTCCGTAATTGCCGCGTCCAGCGTGCTGTACGGCTTCATATCCGCCGCGGTAAGCAGCCATGTGCTTGCCGAGTGCGAAACGGCTATGTGTATGCTGCAAAGGTTCTCCTCAACGCTTGGCAGCACCGCTGCGCGCGCCTGCTTATAATCCATGCCGGATACGTCCACGCCGTTTACGGTAACGCCCGCAAGTATTGTGCCGTCGTCTATAACCTGCTCCATTTCGGCATTGCCGGGCTTGCCGAGGAATATATACAGCACGGCCGCAACAACGCTGAGCGCGGCCAATGCGATAAGTATTGTTCTTGATATGGCTTTAGGGCGGGAAAAACTGTTCCTCCGCCTGTTTCTCGCCCTATTGGTGCCGGATTTTTGCTTTTTAGCTTCCATAACGCCAATTCCTCACACAAAATATATTATACAACAACCGCGTCCTCCCTTCAATATCAGTTTAGCACGCTTTTGAGCATAACGGTATTGATATTTGTGTGAACTTTGTTTGGCATAAGGCTGCTTTTACATTTTTTCGGGTTCGGTTACATCGCCCTCGTCAATCGCAACTATGCTCTTTATGCGCTGCGGCTCAAGCGGCCTGTCGCTGAAATCGGTTGAGGTGGAGGCTATTGCGTCAACGGCGTCCATCCCTTCAACAACATGGCCGAACGCGGCATACTGCCCGTCCAGATGCGGCGCATCCTGATGCATTATGAAGAACTGGCTTCCGGCGCTGTTCGGGTTCATGGCGCGCGCCATGGATATTACGCCGCGCTTATGCTTTATGGGGTTATCCACGCCGTTTGCGGCAAATTCGCCCCTTATGCTGTATCCGGGGCCGCCCATGCCGGTGCCGTCCGGGCAGCCGCCCTGAATCATGAAGCCGGGTATTACGCGGTGGAATATAAGCCCGTTGTAGAAGCCCTTGTCCGCAAGGCTCAAAAAGTTGTTCACGGTGTTGGGAGCGGCTTTGCGGTCAAGCTCTATTTTTATTGTTGCTCCGTTTTCCATTTCGATGATTACCATTTTGTCCGTTTCTCCTTTGAATTATATTATATTTTCAGTTAAACAAAAACGTCATAGCAAGCGCGCCGTATATATTGAACGCAATGCCGAACACGGCCGCGCCCCTTTCCCATGCTTTAAGCCGCTTTTCGCCGCCGCACAGGCACATATACATAAGCGCAAGCGGCAGCATATCGCAGGTATAGCGCGCGCCGAACTGCCAGCCGCCAAGCGTTTTGTGCAAGCAAAGGCAAATGAGCATAACCGCCATTGCCGCGCAAAGCGCTATGCGCACGGGGCTTACGCCGCGCCGCCGCACGCTCCTTACCGCCGCGGCGAAGAAAAGCAGGAACAGCGGATTTGCGATATAGAACATGAACCCGTCAAAGAACGGATATTCAAGCGCAAGGTTGGATTTTATCCGCACCGGATAAAACAGCAGCCGCAATAAATTATCCTTAAGATAATGTATATTGAACTGCCCATGCTCGCTGCCCACGAATTCCGGCAAATAGTTATGCCCGAATTCCAGCGGATTATCAAAGCGCATGAGGTTATAAAGCATCATTGCCGCCGCAATAAGCACGGCGGGTATCCATGCCTTCCATTGGGCAAAAAGCGCGGCAAGCCTGCCCGCGCCGCCCTGCCTGTTTTTAACATAAAACCAAATAAGCAGCGGCGCAAACGCCACCGCCGCAAACGGGCGGCAGCCGACCGAAAGCGCAGCAAGGGTATATGCAAGCGCGGCTTTGTTCTTGTATGCCGCAAGCGCCGCGCAAAGCAGAAGCAGCATCATTATGCTCTGCGCCAAGAACCACACGCCGCCCATTGTGCTCATCCACATTAGGTTGCTGCCAAGCGTTATGAAAAGCCCAAGTATGGCGCTATCCTTAGCGCTGTACCCCGCATGGCCGCAAAGGGTGAACGCCGCAGCCGCCGTAAGCAGCGTTATTATCATTATTATAAGATTATTGGGCGTGTTTACGCCGAAAATGAGCACGAACGGCAGCATTACAACGCTTGGGAACGGCGGGAACGAAACATAGTATTTGCCATTGTATACGGCAAGCTCCAAATAGCTTATATTCTCCCCCAAATCCGTGCGCCCGTTAAGCCATGCCTGCGCCTGAAGGGTATAGCTGTCCCACGGGCAATGCCCAAGCAGCGTGCCGCCGAGCAAATCGTGAATAAGCAGATAGCAAAGCAGCATGAAAAGGAGCATGGCTATCATGGCCCTGCTCCGCTGCTTGGCCGTGCTTACGCCCGCGGCTTCCATACGAAGGTGTTAGGCTTTTCCTGCCCGCGAAGCACCCTGAGCGCACCGGCGCTGAGCGCCTCCATTTCAAATTCGCCCGCCATTACCTCAACGGGGGCTATCCAGCTTACATGCTCCGTTATGCTTCCGCTAAGCCGCCTTGAATGCGCCGCGCCGCCCGTTAATATAATCCTGTCCACCCTGCCGCATACCGCCGCCGCAAGCGAAGCTATTCCCTTTGAAAGCGAATACGCCATGGCGTTGAATACAAGCTCCGCGTGCTTATCGCCGCCGTCTATCATCCTTTCAACCGTGCGCACGTCGCTTGTGCCAAGGTGCGCCTTAAGCCCCGCGTTGCCGCGTACCATTTTGGCAAGCTCCGCCTTTGTGTATTCACCGCCGCAGCAAAGCGCCACAAGCGGGCCTGCCTGTATCATGCCGCTGCGCTCCGGGCCGAAGCCCGCGTCATCGTCGCTGTACATATCTATGCTCCTGCCCTTATCAAACAGCCAAACGCTTACGCCGCCGCCTATATGCTGCACAATAAACGTGCATTCCTCAAAGGGCTTATGCAGTATCTCCTCCGCACATTTTCTTGCCATGGCGCGGGTATTCAGCGCATGGCCGCGGCTTTCGCGCGGAACGGCGGGTATGCCGCTTATGTGGGCAATGTCCGTCATTTCGTCCACGCTTACGCAGTCGTACACCATTGCTGGTATGTTAAGCGGCCTTGCAATGGCCTCCGCCACGGCGCAGCCCACGTTTGAAATATGCTCGCCAACTATATGCCCGCTGCTTACATAGGCAAGCATATCGGCGTTAACCTCATATGCGCCGGTTTTGCACGGCGGAAACATTCCCCCGCGGGAAACAACGCAGTTGAGCGTTTCAACGGGTATGTTATTCTCCTTCAGCGCGTTCAGCACGCACTCCTTGCGAAAATCAAGCTGATCTATTGCGTGAACAAACCCTGCGGTATCCTTTTGGTCGTGCTCTATGCTTTTGCGGAAAAGCTCCGTTTCCCCATCGAAAACGGCTATTTTGGTTGACGTTGAGCCGGGATTTATAACCAGTATGCGTTCCATGCCTTATCCTCCTGATGCTTTATTGTTCAATTCTACCACATGCGTTGGATATACTCCACACTAAAACGGATAATATATAGTTTATCGGCGCACAATAGGCGCATGAACGAACATACTGCAACAACGGATTTTGCCAAGAGGCCGCGCTTCATTATAAACATTGCCGGCGGCAGGCGGCGGGACGTGACAGCCACGCTCGATTCCCTCCGCGCCCAAGCATACGGCGAATGGACGCAAAGCACGGACATATGCTATCCGCACGACTATGCGCTGAACCTGCGCGCGGGCGATACGCTGCATCCCAATGCGCTGTTCCGCATGGCGCACGCGGTGGAGCGCGCGGAGTACGAGCCGGACATAATATACACGGACGAGCTTATTGAGCGGGGCAAGGGTGCGCATTACGAATACAAAAAATGCGAATTCAGCCGCGTTACCGCGCTTTCCTATGATATGCTCGGCGCAATGGCTGCGGTAAGGCGCGAAATATACGCCGCCTGCTGCCCGCCCAAGGGCGAATACGATGCGGGCGCGGAGTACGCCTTCCGCCTAAGGTGCATGGTAAGGGCGCGCCGCATAGTGCATATTCCGCTGCCGCTTATAATAAGCCGCCCCCCTGCGCGGATAGGCGCGGCGGCAGGCATCGCCGCAATACGCGGCTATATTGAAGCCACGCGGCGGGAGGAAAGCGTATCCACGGGGCTGTGGCAGGGCAGCTTTATTGTGCGCGCGCGGAGGGAACCGCGGCTCATTTCATTTATAATACCAAGCCAAAACGAGCTTGAACCGCTAAGAAGGCTGCTTGAAAGCATAGACCGCTGCTGCATGGCATACCGCTACGAAATAATAATTGCGGACGGCGACAGCGGGGACGGGCGGCTGCTTAATTATTATGACCTGCTTGAAAAGAACAAGGCGGCGCGCATAGTGAAAAACGGCACGGCGGGCTTCGGTGCGCTATGCCGCGCGGGCGCCGATGCGGCAATGGGGGACGCGCTGCTTTTCATAAGCCGCGATGCGGAGCTTATTGAGCCGAACACGCTTTACGCCCTATCCTCTCAAGGGGAACGCGGGGGCGCGGCGGCGGCAGGCTGTATGCTGATAAGCCCGCAGGGGGCGCTTATTGCCGCAGGCGGGGCAATAGGCAGGGACGGGAGCATAACATACCCCGCGGACGGCGAACGCATGACCCACACGGTGCGCACGGTAAGCGTGCTTAGCGGGGCATGCATGTACATGCGCGCGGACACGTATTATTCAAGCGGCGGGTTCGATACAAGCTTTGACGCGCCCGAATACGAGCCCCTGCTGCCGTTGGGCGCCGATGCGGAGCTGTGTCTCAGGCTTGCGCGGCGGGGCATGGGCGCAATATACGCCCCCGATGCGCGCGTGGTGCTGCACCGCCCGCTTGCGCGGCTAAGCTCTGCACCTAAGAACGTGCGCCTACGCTGCCGCGACGCCCTGCGCCGCCTAAGCATAAACGGCGACCCGTATGCGCCGGACGCATAAAGGCTCCACCGAGCTGCACCCCTTTCGGCCGTTCGCTAACGCTCACGGCCACTTTCCCCGCTCGCGGGGACAGCTTTTGGACGGTGGATGCACAAACCAAAAGGCGCCACCAAGCCGCACCCCTTTCGACCGTTCGCTAACGCTCACGGCCACTTTCCCCGC
>CABSAH010000098.1 GCA_902475645.1 uncultured Christensenellaceae bacterium
ATAAGCAAAAATATTTCCGTTTGGCCGGAGCCGGACAGCATGACGACGGCACTATGCAACGTTGATAAGGGCACTGTGCTTGAATTGATTGAGGCCAATGCGCAGCCGGGCTGGCATAAGGTTAATACCGCAAGCGGCGAAGGATATATACCCGCGCGATACTCCACGCTGATATTCCAAGGCAGCGGCGAGCAGCTTGACGAGCCTACGGGGCTTGAAGCTTCGCTTGGCTATTGCGGCGCGGCGATAAGGCTGAGCGGCGATTACGGCATAAGGGTGCGCTTTGGCATTGATATTGCCGCGCATGACGCGGGAAAGCTTGCAGGCTATACCATAAAGGAATACGGCGTTATTGCGGACGGCGAAAGGCAGAGGGCGTATTATACCGAAAACGGCGAAAAATACGACAGGGTTTCCGCGATAGCGGGCGGCAAGGCGCTGTTTGCGGCGTATGCGGACAATATAACCGCGCTGAAGGCGGAGCATAGCTTTAGGCCGTATATAATAGCGGAAAACGCCGAAGGCGAAATAACGCATTACGGGGACGAGGTTAAGCTGAGCGTGTATTCGATTGCGGAAAAGCTTAAAGGGGAATATGCGGCGGACAGCGCCGAGGGACAATATATTGCCGCGCTTATAGCCAAAGCAGATGCGGAATAAAAGGGAAGTGAGACCATGAGTGTTATGAGGACAAGGCGCGCATTCAAGCGCACGATAGGTATACTGGCGATATTGCTTATTATGAGCGCGGCGCTGAATATTGCGCTTATTACAATGCTTGTTAAGGCCGATGCCAAGGGCGCGGAGAATATGCAGACCGCGGAGCCTACGGAGGAGCCCACGCCAACACCAACGGTGCAGCCGACGCCAACGGTCAGGCCGACGGTTACGCCAACGCCCACGCCCACAGTTGAACCCACGGTTGAGCCCACGGAGGAGCCAACGCCCACGCCAACGCCCACGCCAACGGTAAAGCCCACAAGGCGGCCCCATCGCGCCACGCCTACGCCCACGCTTACGCCGGAGCCTACGGAAACATGGCCGTGGGCAATACCCACATATACGCCCGAATATACGCCCGAATTGCCGGGCACGGGGGAATAGGCATGTATAAGCGCAGCACGGTGGTGAACGATACGCTGTATGTGCAGGGCATAGACCGCCTTGATTTGGCGCGGAGCTGCGCATGCGGGCAAAGCTTCCGCTGGCATGAGCATAACGGCGGCTTCACCGCGCCGGCCTTAGGCAGGGTGGTACACGCAAGGCAAAACGGCGACACGCTTAGCATATACCCCTGCAAGGAGGGCGAGGCGGCGGACTGGATACGCTATTTTGATTTGGAGCGCGACTATGCGGCGATAGAGGAACGGCTCAGCCGCGATGAGCAGCTTAAAATGTGCGTGCCCTGCGCCACGGGCATAAGGGTATTCAATCAGGATGCGTTTGAAACGCTTATAACGTTCATAATATCGGCAAACAACAACATAGGCCGCATTGCGGGCATAGTTGAGCGGCTGTGCGCGCTTTGCGGGGAAAGGGCGGAGCTTGACGGGGAGGAATACTTCCTTTTCCCAAAGCCCGAAGCCATTGCCGCGCGGGATGAGGGCGAGCTTTTAGCCATAGGCGCAGGATACCGCGCGCCGTATATCATAAAGAGCGCAAGGCGCATTGCGGAAGGATATGCGCTTGAAAAGCTGCGCGATATGCCGCTTGACGCGGCGCGCAGGGAGCTGCTTGCGTTCCATGGCGTAGGGCCTAAGGTTGCCGACTGCGTGCTGCTGTTCGGCCTGGGGCATACGGATGCGTTTCCGGTGGACGTATGGATAGGGCGCGCGCTGAGCGAGATATATTTCGGCGGGGAAAAGGCGCGGCGGCAGGAAACGGAGCGCACAATACGGGCGCTTGGCAGCGAAAGCGGCATAGTGCAGCAGTATATTTTCCATTATGCGCGGCAAAACGCCGTCGGCAAAAAGCAAACCGCCGAAAAGAAGGGCAAAAAGGGCGAAACTGTTGTTGACACGGGCGCCGCCCTATGCTAAAATACGCAGGTGAGCCGCTCTGCGACGGCTTTTTTGAAGCGCGTGAACAGCGCCGCCGTGTCGCGGGCGAGATTGGGGAATAGGAGGTGCAGCAAATGTACGCTATTATCCGTACCGGAGGCAAACAGTACAAGGTTGAGGCGGGCGATGAGATTTTGGTCGAAAAGCTCGATCTGGAAGCCGGTGCCGAGGTTTGCTTCGAGGTTCTGATGCTTTGCGACGGCGAAAACGTTACCATAGGCAAGCCCGTGGTTGAAGGCGTTTGCGCCAAGGCGGAAGTCATGGAACAGACCAAGGGCGATAAGGTTGTGGTGTTCAAGTACAAGCCCAAGAAGAACATCCGCAAAAAGCAGGGTCATCGTCAGCCGTATACCAGGGTTAAGATTAACACCATAGGTTAACAAAAAGACATGACGACAATTACTCTGCTCCGCATCCGTTCCCGCGCCGTGGGCTTTGAGGCCGAAGGGCACACGGGCTACGCCGAACAAGGCAGCGACATTGTGTGCGCGGCGGTAAGCGCGCTTACGCAGGGGGCGGTTATAGGGCTTAAAGAGGTCATCGGCCTTGACGTTGCGCTTGATATTTCGGATGGATACATGTATTGCATGCTTCCAAAGGGCATATCGGCGCGGCAGCAGCACGACGCGGAGCTGATACTTAACACGATGGCGGCGAGCATAGCCTCGCTTGCCGAAACAAACGGTGATTACATCAAATTGACTGATAGGGAGGTGTAACACGATGATGATCAATCTGCAGCTTTTTGCTCATAAGAAGGGCGTTGGCAGTTCCCGTAACGGACGCGACAGCGAATCCAAGCGTCTTGGGCCCAAAAGGGCTGACGGGCAGTTCGTTCTGGCCGGTAACATACTGGTCAGGCAGAGGGGCACCCACTTCCATCCCGGCAACAACGTTGGCATAGGTAAGGACGATACCCTTTTTGCCAAGGTTGACGGCGTTGTCCGCTTCGAAACCAAGCATCTTGGCCGCAAGCAGGTCAGCGTTTACGCGGTCGAGGAAGCCGCCGCTAACTGATTCATAGCATCGTAACCAACAGCCGGTCCTTCTCAAATGAGCAAGGGGCGGCTTTTTTTGTGCTTGTTTATAGCCGTTTATATGGTATAATCCAAAATGTATTTTTGAAAGGGGAGATGACGCCTATGCAGAAAAAGGTCAACGGCAATACCGAAGGAATACGCGACGCGGTGCTGGAACGCATAGCCGCCGTTTACGATATGACGCAGGGGCAATATGAATTTGCCTCGCATGAGCTGATAGCCGAGCTTTGCGCGCTTACGGGCCTTATACGGCGCGAAATAAGCGTTTATATAAGCCGCAGCGGCAGCATAGAGGATGTGTCCGTGGGGGATGGGTCAAAGGTGAGCATGCCCTCCATGCGCCTTGTGCGCAACGAGGATAGGCTTTGCGGCGTAAGGTGCCTGCATACGCATCCGGGCGGGGACGGCAGGCTAAGCGGCGTGGACGCGGGCACGCTAAGGAGTATGCGGCTGGACTGCATGGCCGCGGTTGGCGTTAAGGAGGACGGCACGGCAACATCGCTTTACGCGGGCTATATTGGCGAAGCCGCGCTCGATGAGCGGCAGGTTATTGTATACGGCCCGCTAAGGCCGTATAAGCTGCCGCAGAAGCAGCTTATTGAGGAAATATTCATAGCCGACGACAGGCTTAAAAGCAGCACCAAGGATACGAGGGACGATATGCCCGAAAGAACGGTGCTCGTTGGGCTTGAAAACGACGAAGGCTACGATACGATAGAGGAGCTGGCGGAGCTTGCCAAAACCGCCGGGGCGAACGTTGTTGCGCGCAGCATGCAGAAGCGGCGCACGCCGGACAACGCAACGTATATCGGCAGCGGCAAGGTGGACGAGCTGAGCCTACTATGCAGCGAAACGGAGGCGGAGCTTGTTATATTCGATGACGAGCTGACGGGCACCCAGCTAAGGAATCTTGAAGCGCGGCTGGGCGTTAAGGTGATAGACCGCACGGCGCTTATACTGGACATATTTGCGCAAAGGGCAGTAAGCCGCGAGGGCGCATTGCAGGTGGAGCTTGCGCAGATGAAATATAACCTGACCCGCTTGACCGGGCAGGGCACGGCGCTGAGCAGGCTGGGCGGCGGCATAGGCACGCGCGGCCCGGGCGAAAAGAAGCTGGAGGTGGACAGGCGGCGCATACGCAGGCGCATATTCGAGCTTGGCGAGGAGCTGAAGGAGGTTGAAAAGCAGCGGACGCTTAGGCGCGAACGGCGGGAGAAGAACGCCGCGCCGCTGGTTGCGCTGGTGGGGTACACCAACGCAGGCAAAAGCACATTCCTAAACGCCGTATCGAACGCGGGCGTGCTTGCGGAGGATAAGCTTTTTGCAACGCTTGACCCCGTTGTGCGCCGCATAACGCTGCCTAACGGGCTGGACATATTGATATCGGACACGGTGGGCTTTATAAACAAGCTGCCGCATGATTTGATAGAGGCTTTCAAATCCACGCTGGAGGAGGTTTCGGACGCAGACCTTATACTGCACGTTGTGGACATATCCTCCGGCCATTACGAGGCGCAGATGCGCGTTGCCGAGGACGTTATAGCAAGCCTTGGCGCGGCGGATACGCCCCGCATAAACGTATACAACAAGATAGACCGCATAGACATCCGGCCGCGGGGCAGGGAGAACGATGCGTTCGTTTCCGCCCTTACGGGGGAGGGCATGGACGCGCTGCTTGAACGGATTGAAAAGCTGCTCAGCGCCGCGCACAGCACAATAGAGCTGACCATTCCCTATGATAAATATGAAGCCGTGGCGCTGCTGCACGGCGAAGCGCGCATAATAAGCGAGGAGCATACCGAAGCCGGCACCAAAATATGCGCCGCGTGCGAGGATTCCACGCTGAGAAAGCTAAAGAAGCTGATAGGGGAGAATGTTTAACATGAAGAACAGGAATACGCTTGGAATGGTGCTTGTGTTCATTGCGGCGGTGCTGTGGAGCACCAATTCGCTGCTGGTGAAGAATATTCAGCTTCCAAGCATGCTTATAGGCGCGATGCGCGCGCTTACGGCGGGCATTGTGCTTGCGCCGTTCATACGGCCAAAAAAGCTTAAATTCAGCCTTAAAATGCTGCTTATGGCCATTGCGTTCACGCTTAACAGCATAGGCGTTGTTACGGCAATAAAGCTTACCAGCGCCGCAATAGCCGTGGGTATGCAGTTCACCGCGCCCATATGGCTGTATATCTATTCCCGCGTTAAGGGGTATCCGTTCATAAAGCGGCGCGTGATACCGCTTGCCGTGCTTACGGCAGGGGTGGTCATATCCATGTTTTCAAAGGCGGAGGGCGTTACGATGCTTGGCAACCTAATCGCCCTCACAACAGGCATAACGTTTGCGGCGGTAACGCAGCTTGGCAAGGAGCTTGGCGGGGAGAATCCCGTTGGCATAACGGCCATAAACAATCTTTTCATGGCGGCGGTGATACTGCCGCTGTTCTGCCGCGATTCCGTAGGATTGCTTTTCACAATGGATACCGCAGGCTGGGCGGCGCTTTTGGCGCTTGGCATAGTGCAGTTCGGCGGCGGCTATGTGTTCTATACCCTTGGCCTAAGGTACACAACGGCTGCCCGCGCCAGCATGATAAGCCCCATGGAGATGGTTTTAAGCCCCGTGTGGGTGGCAATATTCATGCACGAGCTGCCGGACGCGATAGGCCTTATAGGCTTCCTTGTAATAATAGCGGGCATTGCGCTTGAGGTAATATTCACCGCGCAGTACGAAAGGGCGGCAATGGCAAATCAGACCCAAGCGGCGGAGTGATGGGGGGGCTTACTTTCGCCCAACCAAAAGGCTCCCCGAACGGGGAGCTGGCAAGCCGTAAGGCTTGACTGAGGGGTTGAAACGAGCAAGGAGATGTAAGCTACGTTTTACTCCCTCCGTCTGCTCGTTGCACTCGCAGCCACCTCCAACCTGCACCCCTTTCGACCATTCGCTAACGCTCACGGCCACGAACGCTGGTTGGAATATGGTCGTCTTGCTTCGCTACCGCTTGCAACACTCCCTATTCCGCCCGATTCTCCCCTCGCTTCATCGTCCACCGGACGCGCTCGGCTCGAACCCCTCGACAGGGAGGCTTTTGGAGGAACGGAGTTTGCACAATCCCAAAAGGCTCCACCGCAAGCGGGGGAGCTGGCAAGCCGCCGTTAGGCGGATTGTCTGAGGGGGAACAGTAAAAAAGAGCAAAGCCCCGTTGCAACCCCCCGCACTCCATCGTCCGCTGCGTCCGCTGCGTCCGGAAGCCCCTATTTGTCTATGTTTTTTACCGGACGATGAGTGGACGATGAATTTTATCGTCCGGTGCGTAGGCAAA
>CABSAH010000099.1 GCA_902475645.1 uncultured Christensenellaceae bacterium
GATTCTACCGTTCAGCAAAAGAAAATCGTTAATAAAAAAGCGCTTGACAAAACGCTTTATGACCAACCATTTCAAATTTAGCATAGCTTTTTGAATTTTTCCACCGCTTTCTCACTTTGCAGACGAAAAATCTCATCCGTTCCGACTATCCAGACCGTCAAGGGACGAGTCGTATTTTTCCGCGCACAGCGCGAAAAAATCTCCACTCTTAAACCATTGACTGTCTGGATTTTTGCCGCTGCGTTTTCGCCGCCGAAAACGGGGAACAGTATAATGCGCTTATCGCCAACTCGATTGCCAAAATGGGCTGACGCGCCGCGCGGCTCAATAGCGGGGAACAGGCTTCGCCGCTACGGAGCTTAAGTCCATAAAACAGTTGCCCCTCCGTATGCACCGAATTATACGGAGGGGCTGTTGATATTCGTAAATTTACCGATTCAATCTATGTAGGCCACGGACGTAAGGACATTGTTAAAGGTGAGAATAAAACAAGACGGCGTATTTATTTTTCCGTCAAGAACGGTTTTGTTATTAAGGACAATGCGTCGACATTTTGTATCAATATCCGTAACCCGAATTTCGCAATACTGTTGTAGATAGGCACAAATTGCCGCCGCATGAGATACAACGAAGGCATACTCCCCATCGTTCATTTCCGCAAGAAGTCCATTCATAAATTCGCTCATTCTCTGCCGAACCATGCGAAACGATTCACCGTCGTCATTTTTTGCATCCATGTCAGCATATTGTGCCGCCCATAAATCGTTTGTAAAGGCAGCTTCATTTCCTGTTTTGCGCTCAATGAGTCTTGCGTCTGTGATTACGTTAAACGAGAATGCTTCCGCTGTTTGCTTCGCTCTGATATATGGAGAGGAAAACACTTTAACGGGCGGGGCAACGGCAAGCTTATCAACCAATTGCCTTGCAAATTTTGGCCCTTCTTGCGATAAGGGGATGTACTCATTTTGTAATTTTGAGCTTTTATCAGGAGTTGAATGACGGAATAAATATATTCTTTTCACCTGTTAACCTCCGTCAAATTCCGACCCGTCAACGGCCTCTTGGTTAGGCACATAAAGCAGCGGAGTTGCCGTTTACGCCGTCGAAACGATAGTCATAAATTTTGTAATCAAATAATCCGTGTTCTCCTTACGGCATTTGCGCTATCGGCACATTTTTCTCTTTTTTGATTGCTTCCGCAAGTGTGGATTTGCCGCTGCGTTTTTCTACGATAATTCCGATAACCATTTGCCGCTCTCACTGTCCTGCTTTCACATTCAAATTATACCATAAACCCTGCGAACGATTCTACCGCCGATTTTGTGAGATATGACAAAAGCCCGAACGGGTTCTGCTCGGGCTTTTCGCGTAATCGTGAAGCAATTCTGCTTTATATAATTTCCAGTTATTTCAGGCCGCGCTCCTTATCTATGCTGGCCTGAATTGCGGCGTGTACCGCGCTTTCAAAGCCGCAGCGCTGCAATGTCAGCACGCCCTCTATCGTTGTGCCGCCGGGGGTGGTCACGGAATCGATAAGCGCATAGGGGTGCTTGCCGCTTTCGCTTATAAGCTTTGCGCTGCCCGCCGCCGCGCTTGCGGCTATGCTCAGCGCCTTTTGCTTGCTAAGCCCGTTTTTCACGCCCGCGCGCGCCATTGCGTCTATGAACATATAAACATATGCCACGCCGCAGCCGGCAATGGCTGAAAATGTTTCAAATTCGCTCTCGTCAAGCTCTATCAGCCCGCCCACCTTGCCGAATGCGAAGCGGAACGCTTCAAGCTGCGCGGCGGTAACGCCTGCGGAGGCGGCATAGCCCGTTGTTGATGCGCAAACGTTCGCGTTTACGTTGGGCATAATGCGTATTATCGCCGCATCGCGCCCCAAGGCCGCGCGTATTGCGTCTATGCCGTAGCCCGCGGCTATGGACATTATAAGCGCATTTTGCCGCATGGCACGGCCCACGCGGGGCAGTATATTGGGGAAGGATTGCGGCGTGGTTGCAAGCACTATCGCGTCCGCCTGCGAAGCCGCCGCTTCAAGCGTATCGCATACGGCTATGCCAAGCTCGTTTGCCAGTGCATCCGCCTTTTCGCGCGTGCGGTTGAAGGCGAGTATGTCCGCCGGTGCAGCGCCGCCCGCGACCATGCCGCGGATTATTGCGGCAGCCATGCTGCCCGTGCCGATGAATGCGTATTTCATGGATTGTGCCTCCCTTACAATTCAAAAAGAGCGGCGCGAACCGCTCCTTTATATTTTACTTTATCGGCTTCATTGTCGGGAACAGCAGCACGTCGCGTATGCTGGTTTCGCCGGTCAGCAGCATTACCATGCGGTCAATGCCTATGCCTATGCCGCCGGTGGGGGGCATACCGTATTCAAGCGCAAGGCAGAAGTCCTCGTCTATCATCATGGCCTCGTCGTCGCCCTTGGCGCGCTCCATGGCCTGCTGCACAAAGCGGCCGCGCTGGTCTATGGGGTCGTTCAGCTCGCTGAATGCGTTTGCGTATTCGTGGCCGACTATGAACAGCTCAAATCGCTCCGTTATGCCCTCAACGCCCTTCTTGCGCTTTGAAAGCGGGGAGTTTTCAACTGGATAGTCGATTATGAACGTGGGCTGTATAAGCTTGTCCTCAACGAATTCGTCAAACGCAAGCGCCAATAGCTTGCCCTTGGTCGCGGTCTTGTCGTCAAAGGGCAGCTTTATCTTTTTGGCAAGCTCGCGCGCTTCCTCATCCGTTGCGCATGCCATGAAGTCCGCGCCCGAATATTGCTTAACGGCGTCGTTCATGCTGAGCCGCGCAAACGGCGGGGTAAGGTCTATGTCGTATTCGCCGTATTTTATTTTGGTAGTGCCGTTTACAAGCATGCAGCAGCGGGAGAACAAATCCTCGCAAAGCTCCATCATGCCGTGGTAATCGGTATATGCCTGATATATTTCAATGGTGGTGAATTCCGGGTTATGCGTGGCGTCCATGCCCTCGTTGCGGAAAAGGCGGCCTATTTCATAAACCCTTTCAAGCCCGCCTATTATGCAGCGCTTTAGATGCAGCTCCGTTGCGATGCGCAGATACATATCTATATCCAGCGTGTTGTGGTGCGTTATGAACGGCCTTGCGCTTGCGCCGGACGCCGCGGAGCTCAGCACGGGCGTTTCAACCTCAATGAAATCCAGCTCGTTCAGCCTTCTGCGTATTTCGGCTTCGATTTTGGCGCGCTTTATGAATGTATTGCGCACCTCGGGGTTTACGATAAGGTCAACGCTGCGCTGGCGGTACCTAAGCTCCTGATCCTTCAGCCCATGGAACTTTTCGGGCAGGGGACGCAGGGACTTTGAAAGCAGGGTAACGCTTGCGGCATGTATGGATACCTCGCCCGTGCGGGTTTTGAACACGGTTCCCACAACGCCTATTATGTCGCCTATATCCATTGCCTTAAAGTCGGCATAGGCTTCCTCGCCTATATCGTCGCGCTTTATGTAAACCTGAATATCGCCCTTGTAATCCAGTATATGCGCAAAGGAGGCCTTGCCCATTATGCGCTTGGACATCATCCTGCCCGCCACGGTAACGGTTTTACCCTCCATGGCGTCGTAATTTTCAATTATTTCGGTGCTGTAAGCGTCGCGGTCGAACTTAACCGTTTCAAACGGGTCCTTGCCGCGCTCCTGCAATGCCTTCAGCTTGTCCCGCCGTATTTGGAGCAGCTCGTTAAGCTCCTCGGCGGTCTGCTCGCGTTCCTCCACGGGGGCCTTTACGTTGTTTTCTTCCATTTATGCGCTTGCCTCCTGCGTTAATTGTGCTTTATTATTTGCCTATTGCGGTTATTTCAAACTCGCTCGTTCCGTCGGGGGTTTGAATTTCCACCGTTTCGCCAACCTTGTGGCCCAGCAGGGTTTTGCCCACGGGGGATTCGTTGGAAATGCGGTTTTCGTAGGGGTTTGCCTCTGCGCTGCCGACTATTTGGAACGTGCGCTCCATGCCGCCCGCCGAAAGCATCTTTACCGTAACGGTGGAGCCTACGTCAACGGCGTTTGTATCGAGCGTATCGCCGTCTATAAGCACCACGTTTTTGAGCATGGCCTCTATTTCAACTATTTCGTATTCAATGCGCGCCTGCTCTATTTTGGCCGCGTCGTATTCGGCGTTTTCGCTCAGGTCGCCGAAGGCCCTCGCCGTTTTTATCTGCTCCGCAATTTCGGTGCGCGCTGTGGTTTTCAGGTACTCCAATCTTTGTTCATACTTTTCCACGCCTTCGGCGGTAAGCCTTACTTCAGCCATGTTGTTTCTCCTTCGTTAAGCCGTGTATCCGCGGCATTATTTTTCATATTCTTATATGAAAGCACGGCAAATAACGCTATGCTCCCATATTGATGTAATTATATTTTAGCCTGTTTCGCTTGTCAAGGCGCGGCGGGAATATATTACTGCTCTCCCGCCTGCTCGCGCACGTAGTCCAGCGCCGCCCAAAGCTGCGCGTCCTGCTCCTGGTCAAGCCTGTCTATGGGCGTGGCCTTCATCTCCTCCGGCAAGTCAACCTCAATGTCCGGCGTAACGCCCCTGCCGTCTATGCTGCTGCCGCTTGGGGTATAGTATGCGCTGACTGTCATTTTCAGCCATGCGCCGTTTGAGCCTATGCGCTTGGTGTTCTGCACAACGCCCTTGCCGAACGTCGTCATGCCCACAACAACGCCCGCTTCATTGTCCTGCACGGCGGAGGCGAGTATTTCACTTGCGCTTGCGCTGTTTTCGTTGACTATTACGGCAACGGGTACGCTCACGCCCTTTTTGTTGGAGGTATATACGTCCTCGCCGCCCTTGCCGTCGCGCACGGTAACTATCGTGCATTCGCCAAGCAGCGTGTCCGCAATGCTTACAACGTCCTTCAGCAGCCCGCCCGGGTTGTTCCTAAGGTCTATAACAAGGCAGCTCATGTTCCTGTCAGTCAAATCCTTTATGGCCTCGCGGAATTCCTCCGCGCAGTTGCCGCTGAACATGCTTATGCGTATGTAGCCCGTGTGGTGATTATACAGAAAATGCTCAACGTGCTTAACGTTTACGCGCGCCGGGGTAAGCTCCGCGGTAAAATCCTCCTCACCCTCGCGCCGTATGGTAAGCCTTGTGCTCTCATCCCCGCTTTTTATAATAAGCGTGCTTAATTCCTCAAGCGCCATGTTTGCGGCGGATGTGCCGTCAACGGCAATTATGATGTCCCCCGCCTTAAGCCCCGCTTCGCTTGCCGGAGTATTTTCGTATACGTCCAGTATCTCCGCGCCAAGCTCCGTCGGCTGGCCTATCAGCACGCCTATGCCGTCGTATGCGCCGCTTATGCTTGTAAGGTATTTTTGATATTCCTCATCCGTAAAATAGCGCGCATACGGGTCGTTAAGCTCACCCACCATGCCGCGCGCCGCCGCGGTTATAAGCGCCTCGCGCGATGGGGCGTCGTAAAAATAGTCGCTCTGTATGTCGCCTATTATCTCGTCAAGCGCCATTATGTCCGTAAGCGCGGCGTATTCATCGGTTGGGAGCATCACCGCGTCCTTTCGGTTTTGATTATATAGCTGCATGGTAACGCCTGCGGAAACGAGCGCCGCAATTATAATGGCGCCCGCAAAATAAAGCGCCGTTCTAAGCTTTGGCTTCATGCATAACCTCCTTATGGAAAATATTATTCAACATTCTACCAAACTTAGCCCTATGCGTCAAATGAACGAATTATGTTCGGCAGAAGCAGACCTTTTTTGCGCGGCATCTTTAATGCGGGGGCCATGTCTGCTATAATAAATCGGTATAAGCAAAGGAGGGCATTTGCTATGGCAGAATACATTATGGCGCTGGACGCGGGCACAACGTCCAACCGCTGCATATTGTTTGACCGCGCCGCGCATATATGCGCCGTTGCGCAGCGGGAGTTTACGCAGCTTTACCCCCAAAGCGGCTACGTTGAACATAATGCAAACGAAATATGGGCCACGCAGCTCAGCGTTGCGGTGGAGGCCATGCAAAAGCTGGGCATAGGGGCGGAGGATATAGCCGCCATAGGCATAACCAACCAGCGCGAAACAACAATAGTTTGGGATAGGCATACGGGGGAGCCGGTATACAACGCAATAGTATGGCAATGCCGCCGCACAAGCAAATTCTGCGACGAGCTGAAAGGCCGCGGCCTTGCGCCCATAATAAGGCAAAAGACCGGCCTGGTTATAGACGCTTATTTTTCGGCCACAAAGCTGAAATGGATACTGGATAACGT